>NZ_FR886760.1:0-9531 GCF_000436615.1 Blautia sp. CAG:237 | reverse complement strand
ATCGGAAGAAGTTCTTTGTCGGCTAATTCCGGCACTGCCTGGACTGCGATCTTGTAGGCAACGGTTTCTTTGACATCTGCTCCCGGTACGGCGATGATCTCATTCTCGCGGATCATGCGGACTGCCTTCAGTGTCATTAATTCCGGATCCCCAGGTCCGACTCCTACGCCATATAATGTTCCTTTCATTGGTAAAAAACCTCCTGATATTTAAAAATATTAATTGATATAATTACTCACATTCTTTTTATTATACTAGAACATTATATAGTTTGCAATGTGTGATTTGCTGTGCTATAGTAGTTTTCAGAGTAATGAAAAATGAAACGGGGTTTGAAGTACGATGCATAAATATAAGAAATTTCTGACAGTCTGTTCTCTGGCAGCACTGGTATCCTCCTGTACTGCACCATTTGTCTGTATGGCGGCAGCAGATACGACAGAAATGCAGGCGGTAGAATTTGACAGGGAAGATGGAGAATATTCCATTCAGGTAGATCTGGAGGGCGGAAGCGGCAAGGCGAGCGTGACTTCCCCGACACTTTTTACCGTGAAGGACGGAAACGGATACGCACAGATTCAGTGGAGCAGTTCAAATTATGATTACATGATCGTGGACGGGGAGAAATATCTTCCGACGAATGAAGAGGGCATGAACTCTGTATTTGAGATCCCGATCCTTACACTTGATGAGGCAATGCCGGTGGTGGCAGACACAACAGCGATGGGAACACCGCATGAGATTGATTATACATTAACTTTTTATTCAGATTCCATCGGCTCCAAGAGCCAGCTCCCGCAGGAAGCTGCCAAGAGAGTCGTTGGCGTTGCAATGGTAATCATCGTTGGCGGCGGGATCCTGAATTATTTTGTCAACAAACGCAACAGATGTTAGGGACATTTATGAAAAACATTAAGGAGATTTGGCACTAAGGGATGGTGCCAAATCTCTTTTTCTATTTCTTGAAAAGTACAATGGTTTTTCGCTATAATGAACTCATCAAGAAGAGAGTAACTGGCCGGTTACACCTCAGAAAAAAAGTAAAACAAAACCGAAAAGACGGACAGAGAGAAGGGAATCTGTTCACAAAAAAATCAAAATGAGGTGTAAACACAATGAAAGAAAAAGTTCAGGTATTTGGAAGGTTTTTGAGCGGAATGGTCATGCCGAACATCGGCGCATTCATCGCATGGGGGCTCATCACAGCGCTTTTTATCGAGACAGGATGGTGTCCGAATGAGAAACTCGCACAGTTTGTAACTCCGATGTCAACCGTACTGCTGCCGCTTCTGATCGCATACACTGGCGGTTCTGCCGTAGCAGGACAGCGCGGCGGCGTGATCGGTGCGATCGCGACCATGGGTGTGATCGTCGGTTCTGACATCCCGATGTTCATCGGTGCTATGATCGTCGGACCGCTGGCTGCATGGATCATCAAGAAATTTGACAAAGCAGTTGAGAGTCACATCAAAGCCGGCTTTGAAATGCTGGTAAATAACTTTTCGCTTGGTATCATCGGTGCGATCCTTGCATGTCTTGCCATGTATGGAGTTGCCCCGCTCGTAACAGGAATGAACTCCGTTATGAGAGCCGGTGTAGATGTCTTTGTTTCACACGGACTTCTTCCGCTGGCAAGTATCTTTATCGAACCTGCAAAAGTATTATTCTTAAACAACGCGATCAACCACGGGATCTTATCCCCAATGGGAATCCAGCAGGTAGAGGAAACAGGAAAATCCATTTTCTTCCTGCTTGAAGCAAACCCGGGACCGGGACTTGGAATCCTGCTTGCTTACTGCATCGCAGGCAAAGGAAATGCGAAGAGCTCTGCACCTGGAGCAGTGATCATCCATTTCCTCGGCGGAATCCATGAAATCTATTTCCCGTACATCCTTATGAACCCGTTGCTTCTGATCTCTGTCATCGCAGGCGGCGCAAGTGGAATCTTCTGCTTCAACTTATTTAACGTAGGTCTTACCGCTCCGGCTTCACCGGGAAGTATCATCGCGATCATGATGATGGCAGAAAAACATAGCTATTTTGGACTGATCGTCGGCGTTGCAGTGGCAGCACTTGTCTCCTTTGCAATCTCCGTGCCGATCCTCAAATTCATGGGCAAGGATACATCACTGGAAGATGCACAGCGTCAGAAAGATGCCATGAAAAAACAGGCAAAAGGAATCGCAGCAGAAACAGCAGCTACTGTACCGGCAGCAAATACAGGAAAAGTAACAAAGATCGCTTTTGCATGCGATGCAGGAATGGGATCCAGCGCAATGGGCGCAACGGTCCTCAAGAAAAAACTTGCAGCAGCAGGTCTTGAGGGAATCGAAGTCATCCACACTCCGGTATCCAGCATCCCGGCAGATGTACAGATCGTTGTCACACATGAGGAACTGGGAGAGCGCGCCGCACACAGCAATCCGAATGCAGAACGCATCCTGATCACCAACTTCCTTGCTGCACCGGAATATGCAACACTGGTAGAAAATCTGAAAAAGAGAAATTTATAATTTATCAGATGCCCTCTAAAATTTTAATATAACCGCAATGATCCCACACGTAACTGTTCACGGGTAATATCCCGCGAGGTGTTTTGCCATGAATATGGCAAAATCCCGAGACATACAGGGCAAAATGCCATCACCGAAGGTGATTTGGAATGCATTTTGACCAAGTTACTGTGAACGGAGTGAACAGTAACATCCCACACGTTGGTTATGCACCTTAACCGGAGCGAATTGACGGGTGGGATTGTTGTATGATAAAATTATTTACAGAATTAAAACGGGTAGCAGACAGGCGGCGGGGAGTCTGTCTGACGTGGGGGAACGTTATGAATGTGATACAGAAAACAGGAAAATTTTATTCAAGGATCATCATGAAAAACATCGGCATTTTTGTCTTTATCGGTCTTCTGTCTGTGGTATTCCAGACCGAAGGGTGGTTTCCGAATGAAGATATCTATGCGATCTCACAGGTTGCTTATCGCTATGTCCTGCCATGCATGATCGCCTATGAGGGCGGAAACCTTCTCAGCGATTCATTTGGAGGGCTGGCGGCAGTCATGGCACTCTGCGGGATCCTTCTGCGGGATCCGGAGGCAGGGATCTTTGGGGCGATGGTCTCAGCTCCACTCGGAGGATACCTCTGGAAAAAAGAGCGGGAATTTCTGGAGCAGGACTGTTTCGCAGAGACCAAGATGCTGTTCCGAAATTTGCTCCTGGGGCTTACCGGGGCGGTTCTTGCGGTCGGGGAATATTATCTTCTGGCAGAAGCAGTGACTGTCTTTGCAGAAGCAGCCGGCAGCTGCATCGGATGGATCCTGGAGCATGGCTATATCGCAGTCCTGAATGTCCTGATCGAGCCGGCGAAGGTTTTTTTCCTGAACAATATCATGAACCATGGGATCCTTGTTCCGCTGGGGATGAGCCAGGCAGAGCAGACTGGAGGTTCGCTCCTTTTTCTGCTTGAGACGAACCCGGGACCGGGACTTGGGATGCTGCTTGGACTGCTTTTATACAAAAGAAAAAATGTCAAACGCCGTCAGGAACTGGCGACAGCTGCATTTACACAGGCGATCGGAGGAATCCATGAAGTTTATTTTCCCTTTGTACTTGCGGATATGGGACTTCTGCTTCCATTGATCGTGGGTGGTGTTGCGGGAAGTATCTGGTTTTCCATTTTTCACTGTGAGACAGCGGGCGTGATCTCGCCGGGAAGTGTTCTGACTATTCTGATCATGGCAGGAAGAAGCAGTATGCTGCCGGTGCTTGGAGGGATCTTTGTTTCTACGGCTGTGTCCGGCGTTGGAAGTTATCTGTATCTGTGCTGGAGAGGTGAGAGGAAAGAAGTGCCGCAGTCGGAAATACCGGAGAGTGAGAAGCAGGAAGAACTTGAGAAAGAAAATACAGAAATGTCCGGACTGGAGCGTGAACTGGAAACTGCATCAGAACAGGAGGAGAAACCCATGCCAGAAAATATTTATCAGAACTTACATAAAATAGGCTTCGTCTGTAACGGAGGAATGGGCTCCAGCGCAATGGGTGCGGCCCTGTTCCGACGCGCACTCAAAACAGCCGGTATCACCGGGATCCAGGTGGAAGTTTATGCCGCAGACCTGATCGAAGAGGACATTGACCTGATCGTCTGTCAGAAAGAATTTTATGCGCTGAATCCACAGCTGCATGAGAAAGCCTGTCATGTGATCGCCGGATTTACCGACAGAGAAGAATACACAAAACTGATCCAGTGCATCCAGGATGCACAGAACGGGGGAACACGATGAAGTTAAGCAATATTTCGCCCCGCGTCAGCCAGATCCTGCAGATTCTTCTGGAACAGAATGCGCCGATCTCTGTGAAAGCGCTTGCAGAGCAGATGAATTTAAGCAAGCGCACGATCCAGAGAGAGATGGATTCTATCAACACGATCCTCAAAGGATATGAGATCACCTTGAATTCCAAAACAGGAATCGGCATCTGGCTCGAGGGCAGCGAGGACAAAAAACAGGAACTGCGGCACGATCTGTCGATGGATGACCGCCTGGATGTCAGCAACCGCGAAGAACGCAGGAAGCGTCTGACGCTTGAGATCCTCAAGGAAAAAGAACTCCGCAAACTGTTTTATTACAGCAGCCGTTTCCAGGTAAGTGAGGCGACGATCAGTGCAGATCTGGAGGCAATCGAAGGATGGCTGACCAGATACGGGCTCCGGATCACGCGCAAGCCGGGAAGCGGGATCTCCATTTCCGGAAGTGAGGAAGCATACCGCCGTGCGATCCGTGCATTTATCAACGAAAATATTGATACCCATATGCTGAGAGAAGCCTACGAGTCTACAGAGAGTGACGCAGAGGGTTATGCATCGCTGCAGTACGGAGATATCGGTAAGATCTTGAATGATGATATCGTGAAGCGTGTGATCGCCTGCCTGTCAGGGATGGACAATACCCGTGTGATGACTCTGACAGAGAGTTCCTATGTCGGTCTGGTGATCCATATTGCGATCGCGATCAACCGGATCCTCAAGGATGAAGTGATCGACACGGATGCATCCTGGCAGCAGGGACTTGTGGAGGATGCAGATTATCACCTTGCAGAGCAGATCGTAGAAGAGCTGGAGGAAGAGTTTGAGATCGAGATCCCGGCAGTGGAGGTTTCCTATATCTGCCTGCATATCAAGGGAGCAAAGCATGAAAAGATCCAGTGGGACGGAAAGAAGATCAATGCGATCGAGAACAGGGAACTCCGGGGGCTTCTTAATGAAATGGTGGATGCTTTTGACCCGGAAAGTGCGTATCTTCTGAAGCAAGATGAGGAATTTATCCAGGGTCTTCTCGCACACTTACGTCCGACTTTGATCCGCCTGGATCACGGTATGCAGATCCAGAATCCGGTGCTGGATGATATTAAACAGAATTATACGGATATTTACCAAAAATGCCTGAACGTTTCCAAAGTGCTGGAACGTTTTACCGGAAAGCCGGTTCCGGAGGAGGAGACAGGATTTCTGACCGTGCATTTCGGTGCGGCTATGGTGCGTCAGGAAGGACGCAAAGAAGAGATCCGGCAAGTGGATGTGGGAATCGTCTGCTCGAGCGGGATCGGTATTTCCCGTCTGATGCTGTCGAAGCTCAATAAGCTGTTTGGCGACCGCGTGAACCTTACTGCTTATGGCAAAAACGACATTACTTCCTATGTACAGGGAAAAACAGACTTTTTTGTATCCAGTCTTCCGATCGAAAAAGCGGAGATCCCGGTGATCCATGTCAACCCGCTTCTAAATGAGGAGGACATCGATCAGATCCGTAAGATGATCTATCAGTATCAGCGGATGCCGACCAAACATAAACAGGAAGATCTTTTTTCCGTGCAGCTTGACCAGATCAACCAGATGGCGGCACAGATCAACATTGTCATTAAGGATATGGAGCTTTTTTATGTGGATGTGGACATTACGTTTGAGGAACTTCTGCATCAGATCGGTGAGAGACTTTCGCCATATTCCGACCAGAGCCAGATCATCCAGGAGGATCTGATGCGGAGGGAGCAGGTGTCCTCGCAGATCTTTGCGGAGTTTGGCTTTGCGCTCCTGCATACCAGAACAAAAGGCGTGACGCGCCCGGTATTTGCCGTGTGCATGCCGGAGGAAAATGTGGCATTTAAAGATCCGTATTTCAAACAGATCACGGTGGCTTTTGTCATGCTGGTACCAGACGATGAGCTGGTAAAGATCAACAATGACATCATGGGACACATCAGCGGCATGCTCATCGAAGAACCGGAATTTATGGAGGTCGCAGAGCAGGGCGGCAAGGAGCAGATCCGCACGCTGCTGTCCAGACATCTAAAACAATATTTCAGGAAATACATTTCAGGACTGTCATAAACGACAGTCCTTTTTGTTGTTATAAAACGTCTTTTTTCTTCAATTTTGGCACTAAGGGATGGTGCCAAATCCCCCTTTCTTTAAATTGAAATTTCCCATTTGCCATGCGTATAATAAAGTCACAAAGAGGGAAGCAAAAACAAATCGGAACTTCAAAAAATAGAAAATGAAAAAGAATTCAGGGAGGTAACTTACATGTTTTTTAAATCAAAAAAAGAAAAAGCTCAGAAAGCAGAAACAGCACCGGTGATCGAAAAGAAAGAACTTCTGTACCGTGAGAACATCCGCACAGGCTGTGCACCGGCGACAAAGCAGGAAGCGATCATGGCAGCAGGAAAGATGCTTGTGGAGACAGGTTATGTAGAGCCGGAATATGCAGAGGCGATGCTCGAGAGAGAAAAAACATGTTCCACATTTATGGGAAACGGACTTGCTCTTCCGCACGGTGTTGAAGCTGCAAAGAAGAGAGTTTTACAGTCAGGGATCTCCGTACAGACCTTCAAAGAACCGATCGACTGGGACGGCAATCCGGTCCGCATCGTGATCGGGATCGCAGGAGTCGGAGATGCACATCTCGACATTCTGGCACAGATCGCAGAAGCAATGCTTGATGAAGAAGTGAGTGCAAATATTGCAGATTATGACGCAGATAAAATTTACAAAGTCCTCACAGGAAAGGAGTAAAGAAATGATCATAACAGTAACAATGAACCCGGCGATCGACAAGACCGTAGAGATCGAACAGCTCGTGCCAAACGGACTGAACCGCATCCAGAAGGTAGAATACGATGCCGGAGGAAAAGGAATCAACGTTTCCAAAACGATCCACGAACTTGGCGGTGAGAGCCTTGCGATGGGATTCCTCGGAGGAAATGCAGGAAAGACGATCGAGAACGTACTTACATCCTGGAACATCCAGCACGATTTTATCTGGGTGGAAGGCGAGACAAGAACCAACACCAAAGTTTTTGAAAAGAGCGGCGGTGTGACAGAATTAAATGAGCCAGGACCGGTCATCAACGAAGCACAGGTGGAAGAACTGATCCAGAAGATCTGTGAGCACACAGACAAAGAAACTCTGGTCGTTCTCGCAGGAAGCATTCCGGCAGGTGTCGACAAAAACATTTACGCAGCGATCACAGAGAGTGTCCATGAAAAAGGCGGTTCCGTCCTGATGGATGCAGATGGAGAACTGTTCCGCAATGCGCTGAAAGCATCTCCGGACATCATCAAACCGAATCAGGTAGAACTGGAAGAATACATCGGAGCAGATTACAGGCTTTCCATGGGAGAACTCAAAGCTCTGGCAGAAAAATTCCAGAACAACGGAATCAAAACTGTAGCGATCTCCATGGGAAAAGGCGGCGCGATGATCGTAAGAGACAAGTTTGTGGCAAGATGCCCGGCATTGTCTGTCAAAGCACATTCCACCGTAGGAGCCGGAGATGCAATGGTAGCAGCCCTTGCATATTCCTGGGACAAAAAACTCGGTGATGAAGAAACCGTAAGACTCTGCATGGCAACGTCCGCAGGAGCCGTGACAACCGTCGGAACAAAGCCGCCGGCAAGAGCAGTTGTAGACGAGCTGATCCCGCAGGTGGAGATGGAGATTTTATAAAAAACTTACTTCAAATATATAAAGAATAGAAAAGGAGAATTTATCATGAAAACAAAAGCAGTGAGAATGTATGGAACAAGAGATTTAAGACTGGAAGAGTTTGAATTACCGCAGATCAAAGACGACGAGATCCTCGTAAAGATCATGAGTGACAGTATCTGCATGTCCACCTACAAACTTGCAGAGCAGGGTAAGAAACACAAAAGAGCACCACAGAACATCGACACCAACCCGATCATCATCGGACATGAATTCGCAGGTGTGATCGTAGAAGTCGGTGAAAAATGGAAAGATCAGTTCAAACCGGGCATGAAATTCGCACAGCAGCCGGCACTGAACTACAAAGGAAGCCTTGCATCTCCTGGATATTCCTATGAATACTTCGGTGGAGCCTGCACTTACTGCATCATCCCTCACGAAGTTATGGAACTTGGCTGCCTGATGCCATACGAAGGTGACAGCTTCTTCGGAGCGTCCCTTGGTGAGCCGATGAGCTGTATCATCGGAGGATACCACGGAAACTACCACACAAACAAACGCAACCATGACCTTTCCGTAGGAACAAAAGCAGGCGGCGATATCATCATCCTCGGCGGCTGCGGACCGATGGGACTTGGTGCAGTCAGCTACGGTATCCAGATCGAAAACCGCCCGAAACGGATCGTTGTAACAGATATTGACGACGCCAAGATCGAGCGTGCAAGAGAAGTTATCCCGGAAGCAAAAGCAGCAGAAAACGGCGTAGAACTTCTCTATGTAAACACCGCAAAAATGGCTGATCCGGTTGAAGAATTAAAAGCGATCACCGGCGGCAAAGGCTATGACGATGTATTCGTATACATTCCAAACAGAGCGGTTGCAGAAATGGGCGATAAGCTCCTTGCATTCGATGGCTGCATGAATTTCTTTGCAGGTCCGACAGACAACCAGTTCAAAGCAGAGATCAATCTGTACAACTGCCATTATACAAGCACACATATTCTCGGTACTACAGGTGGAAACAACGATGACCTGATCGAAGCGAATGAACTGGCTGCCAAAGGAAAGATCGAACCGGCAGTTATGGTAACACACGTCGGCGGTATCGACAGTATTGCAGAGACAACCCTGAACCTGCCAAAGATCCCGGGCGGAAAGAAGTTAAGCTATACACAGTTTAACATGCCAATGACAGCAATTGAAGATTTCGGAAAACTCGGCGAGACCGATCCTCTCTTCAAGAAACTGGACGAGATCTGCAAAGCAAACCGCGGTCTGTGGAGCGCAGAAGCAGAGAGAGTATTATTCGATCACTTTGGTGTGGAATACTAAAAAACAATTGAAAAATCACATTTTCTGCCAGCTGGCTTGTCCGGCTGGCAGTTTTTCTCTGCATATAAAAATTTCCTGTTAAAAATTCCCGGAAAACATTGACTTAAAACGATTTATGACATACAGTAATGTATTGTGGTGTACACCACATTTCTTGCATAAAAAAGTCTGAACTTAACTTGTTGTGCTAGATAAAATAAAATATAAAGAAA
>NZ_FR886759.1:0-850 GCF_000436615.1 Blautia sp. CAG:237 | reverse complement strand
TCTCGGTAATTGAATTGCCGAGGATTCCCGCTTATTATTCTAAAATTCCTAAATTAGCTCTTTACTTTTATGTATAAATGCAGTATAGTTTCAATATACTTAATATGTAGTATTAATTACTACGTAATTGGTTTTTTATTATTTGCCTGTTTTTAACACTGGAGGTGTTTATTATGAAACTTAAATTAAAAGATCCCTGGAGTGCGATCACGCATGGTGTTGCAGGACTTCTGGCGATCGCGGGTGCTGCGCCGCTTCTTCTCAAAGCTGCATCCGGTGAGGAAGCACCACTGCATATCGCAGCTCTGGCTGTGTTCATGCTTACCATGATCCTTCTTTATACAGCCAGTACCGTTTATCATTCTGTAGACTCTACAGAGAAAGTCAACCGCCGTCTCCGAAAGATGGATCACATGATGATCTTCGTCATGATCGCCGGAAGCTATACTCCTGTCTGCCTCATTGCACTGCATAACCACATCGGCTATATCCTCTGCGGACTTGTATGGGGAGTTGCAATCCTTGGCATGCTGCTCAAGGGACTCTGGATCACCTGCCCGAAATGGCTGTCCTCCGTTCTCTATATCGGAATGGGCTGGCTCTGCGTACTGGCTTTTGTTCCGATCTTTCACTCCCTCCCGAGAGCAGGTTTCGGATGGCTGCTTGCGGGCGGCATTATTTACACGATCGGCGGTATCATCTATGGTCTGAAACTTCCATTATTTAATTCCAGACACAGGAATTTCGGTTCACATGAGATCTTTCATGTTTTCGTTATGCTTGGAAGTGCCTGCCACTTTATCCTCATGTATTGCTTTATTTCCACCCTGCCATTCTGATGGCAGGGTAT
>NZ_FR886758.1:15057-15642 GCF_000436615.1 Blautia sp. CAG:237 | reverse complement strand
GGTCTTTTCGAAATCAAGACCGCACGGGATATCGAATACGTTGGTCGCAAACTGTGCGAAACGCTCCGGATTTACATCGTATACATATCTTGCCCAGCTTCCCCAGATCGCTGCAAGACCGGCACCGTGAGTGACATCATAGAGTCCGCCAAGCTCGTGCTCAAGCTGGTGACATGCCCAGTCGCCACCGCCGGTTCCACATCCGGTCAGACCATTGTGAGAGAGGCTTCCTGCCCACATGATCTCTGCGCGGGCCGTGTAGTTGTCAGGTTCCCTCATAAGAATACGTGCGTTGTAGATGACAGTCTGCATCAGAGATTCACTGATGCTGTCTGTGATCTCCATAGTCTCGATATTGACGAAATAACGCTCCATGGTGTGCATGAGGATATCCACACAGCCGCTCTCCGTCTGATACTGCGGAAGGCTGTAGGTAAGCTTCGGGTTCATCAGGGCAAATTTCGGACGGCAGAGATCGCATTTGGCAGCACCTCGTTTCAGCCAGCCATCCTCATTGGTGATGACAGAGGAATTGCTCATCTCACTTCCGGAAGCTGCAATGGTAGGGATGACGCCGATCGGAAG
>NZ_FR886758.1:10813-15010 GCF_000436615.1 Blautia sp. CAG:237 | reverse complement strand
TCTGTCTTGAGATAAAAATTCCAGACATCTGTCCATGGATTTGCAACGCCGTACCCGATCGCCTTGGCAGAGTCAATAACACTTCCACCGCCGACAGCGAGAATGAAATCTACGTTTTCTTTCTTACAGAGCTCGATACCTTCACGTACTTTGGAAAGACGCGGGTTCGGGACAACGCCGCCCAGGGTAACGAAATCAATGCCGGCATCAGTAAGACATCCGGAAACTTCGTCGATCAGCCCGGAAGCGACGGCACTCTTGCCTCCGTAATGGATCAGAACTTTGTGACAGTTCTCTTTCTTCAGAATATCACCGATCTGCAAATGAGAATCTTTACCAAAAATAACCTTTGTAGGGGCAAAATATTCAAAACTGCGCATAATAGTTACTCCTTATATACATTTAAAATAAATGACAAATTTAGAAACAACATAAATATAACATAATTGTAAAGAGAAATACACAAAAAAATTTTGGATTTTTCAATGCCCTGTCAGGAATGAAGCGAAAACATTCTGGACATTTCTTCTCTGGTGTAATATTATAAAATAACAAAAAGGCAGGTGATAAAATGGAAAATATAGTGATCATCGGTGCAGGTCCCGCCGGTATCTCAGCCGCTCTGTATGCTGCAAGGGGAAACATGAATCCGCTTGTCATCAACAACGGCATCGGAGCACTGGAAAAGGCGGAGAAGATCGAGAATTATTATGGACTGGAACAGCCGCTTTCCGGTAAGGAACTCTACGAGAGAGGGATATCTCAGGCGGAAGCCCTGGGAGTGCGTATCCTGGATGCAGAGGTCCTTGGGATCAGTGGTTTTGATACATTTACTGTCAAGACGACAGCAGGTGATTTTGACACAGTCAGCGTGATCCTGGCGACAGGAGGGAAGCGCAGTGCCCCGAAGATTCCGGGACTTAAGGAATTTGAAGGAAGAGGTGTCAGCTACTGCGCGGTCTGTGATGCCTTTTTTTACAGAGGAAAGGAAGTTGCCGTTGTCGGAAACGGTGAGTTCGCCCTTCATGAAGCAGAGGAACTTCGGAATGTCACGCAGGATGTGACCATCTATACGGATGGGAAGGAACCGGAATTTTCCAGAGAACATCCGATCGCAGTCAATACGATGAAGATCCAGGCGATCGAAGGCGATGACAAGGTTTCCGGACTTCTGATGCAGAGTGATACAGCTGCACAGGATGCGGAAGCACCAGAGAACTCTTTTTATCCTGCGGACGGTGTCTTTGTGGCACTCGGTACGGCAGGAAGCACAGAGATTGCCAGACAGATGGGAGCAGAGATCACCGATAAGGGAAATATCAAAACCGACGAAGAGATGGCGACAACGATTCCGGGACTTTTTGCCGCAGGAGACTGCACAGGCGGACTTCTCCAGGTTTCCAAGGCCGTTTACGAAGGCAGTATGGCAGCCATCAGCGCCGGCAAATATGTCCGGCACAAAAAGGTATCATAAATAAAAATCAAGAAACACTAATCGTGGATCGAAATATCAAGGAGGAAGCATTATGGCAAAAACAATTACAGCAGAGAATTTTGAGCAGGAAGTTCTTAAGTCAGAGAAACCGGTATTACTGGATTTCTGGGCAACATGGTGTGGACCGTGCATGCGTCAGGGACCGATCGTTGAGGAACTGGCAGAGGAAGGATACTGCGTAGGCAAGGTCGATGTTGACCAGCAGCCTGGTCTTGCACAGCAGTTCCGTATCATGAGCATCCCGACACTTCTGATCTTTAAGGATGGCAAGGAAGCAGAGCGTCTGGTTGGTCTGACTCCAAAAGCTGCGATCAAGGAACTTCTGGACAAATAAGGTCCGGGAAGGTTTATAAGATTTATGAAAATATTACTGGCAGCATGTAATGCGAAATATATTCATTCAAATCTTGCAGTATACGATCTCAGGGCATATGCATCCGCTTATCAGGAGCATATTCTCCTGGGAGAATATACGATCAATCAGACAAAAGACGAGATTTTGAAGGATATTTATTTAAGTGGAGCAGATGTAGTCTGCTTTTCCTGCTATATATGGAACATTTCTTTTGTCAGAGATCTGCTTGAGGATCTTCACAAGATCCTTCCAGATGTAAAATTCTGGACGGGAGGTCCGGAGGTTTCTTTCGATGCGGAAGCTTTTCTTCGGAGGACTCCGCAGGTGACCGGTGTCATGGTCGGTGAGGGCGAAAAGACGTTCCTCGAGCTTGTGCGTTATTATGTGGACGGTGTGGGAACTTTATCTGAGATTCCAGGGATTGCTTATCGTGAAGGCGAGGAGATCCATCACAATGGATGGAGAGAACTTACGGATCTAAGTGAGATTCCTTTTGTATATGAACATCTGGAGGACTTTGAGAACAAGATTATTTATTATGAGAGCAGCAGGGGATGTCCTTTTTCCTGCAGTTACTGTCTTTCTTCTATTGATAAGAAGCTCAGGTTCCGTGATCTTGACCTAGTCAAGAAAGAATTACAGTTTTTCCTGGATCACAGGGTGCCGCAGGTCAAGTTTGTGGACCGTACGTTTAACTGTAAGCACGAGCACGCAATGACGATCTGGAAATATATCCTGGAGCATGACAATGGGATCACGAATTTTCATTTTGAAGTTTCGGCAGACCTTCTCCGGGACGAAGAAATGCAGCTTATGAGCAGGATGCGTCCCGGACTTATCCAGCTTGAGATCGGTGTACAGTCCACAAATCCGGACACCATTCATGCGATCCACAGACATATGGATCTTGACAAATTGGAGAGATGTGTTGCGAAGGTGCACAGCTTTGGAAACATCCACCAGCACCTGGATCTGATCGCAGGACTTCCGTATGAGGATTATGATACTTTCCACCGTTCTTTTAATGATGTGTACAGGATGAAACCGGATCAGCTCCAGCTTGGTTTCCTCAAGGTGCTCAAGGGTTCCCTGATGGAAAAAGAAGCAGAGAAATACGGGATCATGCATAAAGAAAAAGAACCATACGAAGTGCTTTCTACTAACTGGCTGTCCTATAAGGAAGTCCTGAGACTTAAGATGGTAGAGAGTATGGTGGAAGTTTATTACAACAGCGGACAGTTTCAGAACACACTGGAATATCTGGTGCCGCAGTTTGCGGATGCGTTTATCTTTTATGAGAAGCTGGGAGCTTTTTATGAGAAAAAAGGCTACAGCGAGATCTCACATTCAAGGATGCGCCGTTATGAGATCCTGCTGGAATTTCTCCGTGAGGAAACAGATCTCGATGCGGATGTGGCAGCACAGCATATGCTCTATGATCTGTACTTAAGAGAAAAACTTAAGAAACGTCCTTCGTTTGCAGCAGATCAGAAACCGTATGAAAGCGCTGTATGGACTTACCGTAAGAAACATAAGATTTCAAAAACAGCACACATAGAAGCTTTCCCGGATGGGACAACAATTCTGTTCGATTATGAAAACAGAAATCCACTGTCCAATAATGCACACACAGAAACGATAGAGCTGGATTTGGACAACATAGAATGAGGTGATAGAAATGGGAATGTTTGATCCGAAAAAAAGAAAAATATTTGCTGCTGTGATCGCAGTCATTCTTGTCCTTGCAATGGTAGTTCCAAGTGTTCTCTCCATTCTTTTATAAGAGGTATAAGATGAAACGGAGGATGAACATATGAAACTGGGGCAGCAGGCAATGGAGGCACTTAAAAGTCAAATCGACGGTGCACTTGAGATCGGAGATGATCTGGTTGTTGCGGGCGTGATCGCAATTGAGGGAACACAGATCCTGATCGAGAAGGAGAAAGAAAAGCTTCTTGAATATTTTTCAGATGGATTTCTCTGGAATACCGTCCGTACACTGGAGAAGTGCAGAGTACCGGAGATGCTTTCTGGGCCTTTTAAGGATGAGATCCATGCCAGATATGATCTGGGAACAGGCGGTGTTTTGAGCGGTCTGTGGAAGATGACAGAGGCTTCCGGAACAGGACTTCGTGCAGACCTTCGTGCGATCCCGGTCCGCCAGGAAACAATAGAGATCTGTGAGAGACTGGATGTAAATCTGTACAAATTACTGTCAGATGGTGCTGTCCTTCTGGGGTGTACAGATGGGGCGAAAGTTGTACAGGAATGTCTTCATCAGCAGATCCCGGCGGCAGTGATCGGCAAGGCTGTTGAGGGGAATGACCGGCTTCTGTACAGCGGCGGG
>NZ_FR886758.1:0-10745 GCF_000436615.1 Blautia sp. CAG:237 | reverse complement strand
TGAACTGACCAGATTTTCCTGGGGAGAGAAATGGAGAAAAGATAAGAAATGGCAAGACTGAATATCGTACTGCATGAGCCGGAGATACCGGCAAACACAGGAAACATTGGCAGAACCTGCGTGGCGACAGGGACAAGGCTTCACCTGATCGAGCCGCTGGGGTTCAGCCTGAGTGAAAAAGCAATCAAACGTGCCGGGATGGACTACTGGAAGGATCTGGATGTGACTACCTATCTGGATTACGAAGAATTCCTTCAGAAAAATCCCGGAGCGAAGATCTACTACGCAACAACCAAAGGACTTCAGACCTATACAGATGTTAAATTTGAGGACGACTGTTACATCATGTTTGGCAAAGAAAGTGCCGGAATCCCGGAGGAGATCCTTATGAAACATAAGGAAAACTGTATCCGCATTCCAATGATCAATGACATTCGGTCACTGAATCTGAGCAATTCAGTGGCAATCGTTCTGTATGAGGCACTGCGTCAGAACAACTTTGACCACATGCAGCTCCAGGGAGAACTGCATGATCATAAATGGGAATAAATTCCCGGCAAAATCAAATAAAGCTGCACTGCTGACCGAAAAGGAGGGATCTGCATGGAACTGGAAAGATATCGTATCTACTCGGAAATTGCGCGTGGAATCCGCAAACCGTTTCTCGTTTTCAAAAATGCAAATGTGTTCATGGCTCACTCTGGTGAGTTCTGTAAGGGAGATGTGGCAGTCGAGGATGGCATCGTAATTGGTGTCGGAGAGTATGAAGGAGAGACAGAAATCGATCTGGATGGGAAATATCTCTGCCCGGGATTTATCGACAGCCACCTTCACCTGGAATCGACACTGGTAACTCCGGGAGAACTGATCCGGCAGGCTGCACAGTGCGGCACGACTACATTTATTGTAGATCCGCATGAATCCGCAAATGTCTCAGGAACTGACGGAATCGACTATATCCTGGAACAGACCGAGGAGGTTCCGGCAAATGTCTATGTGATGATGCCTTCCTGTGTACCGGCTACACATGTCGATGACAATGGATGCACCCTCACTGCAGGAAAGATGAAGGCATATCTCAATAATCCGAGGATCCTGGGACTTGGCGAGGTTATGGATGCACCGTCTGTTGTAAACGGAAGTGTATCCATGCATGAGAAACTGTCCGTTTTTAAGGACAGAGTCCGTGACGGACATGCACCATTTTTGCCGCCGGGAGATCTGGCTGCATATGCACTGGCAGGCATTTCCACAGACCATGAATGTGTGACTTATGAGTATGCCATGGAAGAGTGCAGAAATGGAATGCAGGTGCTGATCCGTGAAGGAAGTGCCGCCAAGAACCTGGAAGCGATCGTTAAGGGAATCGTAGAGCATCACACCGATACCTCAGGATTTTGCTTTTGCACCGATGACAAGCACATCGAAGAGATCCGAAAAGAAGGACACATCAATTTCAATGTCAGAAAGGCAGTTCAGCTTGGGCTGAGACCGGAACAGGCACTCAAGATGGCAACAATACAGGCAGCGAAATGCTATGGACTGCATCATCTTGGTGCGATCGCACCGGGATATCAGGCAGATTTTGTTGTGCTGGATAACTTAAGTGATATGAATGTCTTGGAAGTGTACCATAGGGGCAAAAAGATCATCAAGGATGAAAAAGTTGAGATCCGCCCATGTGATCCTCAGCTCAAAAATACAGTACATCTTCTGGGATTCAGGGAATCTGATCTCTGCCTTCCGTGGAGAGAAGGAAAGGTACATATCCTTAAGATGCTGGAAGGACAGATCGTAACAGAAGATGTCCAGGAGGAAGTTGGCTATACAGAAGAAAAGGGCCGGAAAGTATTTAAACCGGATGGAACCTATCAGAAGATCGCAGCAGTCGAACGTCACAAAAACACCGGCAAGATCGGCGTGGGAATTGTCAAAGGATTCGGGCTTCGCGGTGGTGCGATCGCATCGAGCGTGTCCCACGATTCACACAATCTGATCGTGATCGGCGACAATGATCATGACATGTATCTGGCAGTTCAGGAACTTCTCCGCACGCAGGGCGGCTATACCCTGGTTGAAAACGGACAGGTATTCGACACTCTGCCGCTCCCGATCATGGGACTTATGAGTGATGCCGGATATGAGAAGGTAAATGAGAAGCTGGCACGCATGATACCAAAGGCACATGAGATGGGAATCCCGGAGGGCTTTGACCCGTTTATTACTCTGTCATTTATGGCACTTCCGGTCATTCCGGAGATCAGGATCACGCCAAGAGGTGTATATCTGACCCAGGAAGACCGTATGATCCAGAGCCCGTTTGACCGTTGAACCAAAGATTTACAAGATAACAAAAAGGCAAGGTAGAGAAATCTACTTTGCCTTTTCGAGCGTAAAGATAAATTCTGTTCCGACGCCCTCGGTGCTGATCACATTGATGTGCTGCCCGTGAGCGGAAATGATCTCTTTGACGATCGCCAGTCCGAGACCGGTGCCTTTCTGGTCTTTGCCGCGGGAGCGGTCGATCTTATAGAAACGTTCCCAGATCTTGTTGATGCTGGATTTCGGGATCCCGATGCCATGGTCCTTGACGGAAACAAAGATCTTGTCGTTTTTCTCCGTCGTTTCGATCGTGATCGTGGAATGATCCGGGCTGAACTTGATCGCGTTGCTGAGAAGATTATACAGTACCTGCTGGATCTGTCCGATGTCTGCACGGGCATAGAGTTCCTTGCCTGATAAGACCAGTTCCAGAAGGATCTGCCGCGTCGTGCAGGTACCCTCAAAAGAAGCAGCAGTGCTTTTGATGACCTGGTTGATATCGAACGACTGGATGTTGAGCATACGCTTCTGGATGTCCAGTTCGTTGAGTGTCAGAAGTCCGCGGGTAAGTTTTTCCAGACGCTCTGCCTCGTAGGAGATGATCTTGAGGTACTTTTCCTGCATCTCAACCGGGATGGTGCCGTCGATCATAGCCTCCACATAACCTTTGATCGAAGTCAGAGGAGAGCGGAAATCATGCGAGATGTTTGAAATAAACTGCCGCTGATATTCGCCGTTCCGGTTGAGCTTGTCTGCCATGTAGTTTAAGTTTTTGGCAAGGTAGCCGAGTTCATTTTCGGAGTCGACCGGGATCTGATAGGACAGATTTCCGTTTGCAAATTCGGAGGCTCCCTTTGTGATCTCATGGAGCGGTTTCCGTACATGGAAACTATAAAAGATAAACAATACAGCGACCAGCAGATAAGTGACCACAAACAGAAGCTGGATGATCCAGAGCAGGCTGCTGCGGCTCTGGTACAGGTCACTCATCAGATAGTGGATCGCCACATAACCGCGGGTGTTGAGGTTTTCTGTGATCGGTGCGATCGTGCTCAGCCGCGTTTCTGAAAAATATCCATAAAAGTCCCCGATCTGATAATAGTTGCTGCCCCAGGAGGCCGGATTAAATCCCTCCAGATCAATGGGATTGTCCGGTGAAATATCCTTGCGTGTGCTTAAGATGATCTGTCCGTTACTGTTGATGATCCAGATGATCGTATCCGGATAGTTGGTTGCCAGAGACAGATTGCTGCGGATAGATTCCATGTTGGCAGAAGTGATGTTATGACTGACAAGATCACTTTCTGCGATACGATGGGCTGTCTGGTATATGTCCGAAGTAATGGACTTTTCGAGTCTTGCCTCGAGCATATGGGAGCCTGCAAAGGTTACCAGGAAAAATCCCAGAATGCCAAGCAGGATATAGGCAACAAGAAACATGGAGGTCAGTCGTTTTTTCATTTGTTTTTGACCTCAAACTTGTATCCTATGCCCCAGACAGTTGCGAGGCTCCACTGCGGGTGGTCTTTGATCTTCTCACGAAGACGCTTGATATGAACGTCAACGGTACGGGTATCGCCGATGTATTCATAGCCCCAGATATGGTCGAGAAGCTGCTCTCTGGTAAACACCTGGTTCGGGGATGCTGCGAGGAAATAGAGAAGTTCCAGTTCCTTCGGCGGCATATCGACATGATTTCCCATATAAGTGACAGAATAGTTGGTTAGATTGATCATGAGATCAGGGTAGCTGACACATTTTTCTGACGGGTTTGCCGCTGGCTGTTTGACCTTGAAACGGCGCAGGACTGCGCGAACGCGGGCAACGAGCTCCTTTGTGTCAAATGGTTTGATGATGTAGTCATCTGCACCGAGCTCCAGACCGAGTACCTTATCGAAGGTTTCTCCTTTGGCAGAGAGCATGATGATCGGCACATCAGAAGTATGGCGGATTTCCCGGCAGACCTGATAGCCGTCGATACCTGGCAGCATCAGGTCAAGAAGAATCAGATCCGGCTGGAAGACAGAGAACTCCTTAAGAGCCTGTTCTCCGTCATTTACAATTCTGGTTTCAAAACATTCTTTTGTAAGGTATAAAGAAATCAGTTCTGCAATATTGTTGTCATCATCTACGATTAAGATTTTCTGTTTTGTTACCATAGTATTCGCCTTTCCCTATTTCTTGAATTCTACGATCGTTACGCCGGCATCACCTTCGCCGAATTCACCGAGACGGTAGGATTCAACATGTTTCTGGCGTTTGAGATAGTTGTGGACACCTTTTCGTAAGGCACCGGTTCCCTTGCCGTGGACGATGCGGACCGTCTTGAGATGAGCAAGATAAGCATCGTCCAGATATTTGTCGAGTTCTGCGACAGCCTCATCTACAGTTTTGCCGAGAAGATTGATCTCAGTGGAAACGCTGGCAGATTTGGACATACGAATCTTGCCTGCTCCTGTACGGGAGAAGGAAGAGGTGGTGATCACCGGTTCGTCGATCAGTTCCAGGTCGGAAATATGGACTTTGGAACGGATGATGCCCATCTGGACGAACAGATAACCCTTGGAATCCGGGCGGGTGCTGATTGTGCCTTTGAGGTTCATGCTGAGTACCCGTACGGTATCGCCAGGACGTACATCCTTGGCGGTGAGTTCTTTCTTTGGTTTCTTTTTGGTGACAGGCTGTGCCATTTTCTGTTCGGTCTTGTTGAGACGCTTGCGGAGCTGCTGGCGTTCACGCTCAACTGCGGCAGTATCCACGTAATCATTATGGAATTTATGGAAAAGCTTCATCGTCTGATCAGCATAATCCTTGGCTTCCTGGAGAACCTTGTGAGCTTCTTCGTTGGCCTGGCGGATGATGCGGTCTTTCTGTACATCCAGTTTTTCCTGTTTGGATTCAAGCTGTTTCTTAAGGTCTTCGATTTCGAGTTTGTACTGTGCGATCTCAGTGCGCTCGTTCTCGATCGTGATACGGCTTTCTTCGAGAGAAGTCAGCACATCCTCAAAAGATTCATCCTGCTCGTTGATCTGTTCTCTGGCTTTCTCGATGATGGATGCCGGAACACCGAGCTTGGAAGAAATTGCAAATGCATTACTCTTACCAGGGATACCGATCAGAAGACGATAAGTCGGGCTCAGGGTTTCTACATCGAATTCGCAGCTTGCATTCTCGACACTGGAGGAAGAGAGCGCAAATACTTTGAGCTCACTGTAATGAGTGGTAGCCATGGTGCGGATCCCTCTGTCATGAAGATAGGAGAGGATGGAGATCGCAAGTGCGGCACCCTCTGTCGGGTCAGTTCCGGAACAGAGCTCATCAAACAGAACGAGGGAATACTGATCTGCTTTTTCGAGGAAGGAAACGATATTTGTCATATGGGAGGAGAAGGTACTTAAGGACTGCTCAATACTCTGCTCATCTCCGATATCTGCGTACACCTCATGAAAAAGAGCCAGTTCACTGCGGTCCAGAGTCGGGATATGAAGCCCGGACTGTCCCATCAGAGTAAGGAGTCCGACCGTCTTGAGGGAAACGGTCTTACCACCGGTGTTTGGACCGGTGATGACAAGAAGATCAAACGTATCTCCAAGACGGATATCGATCGGAACAACTTTTTTCTTGTTGATCAGCGGGTGGCGGGCTTTCTTGAGGTTGATGCGGCCTTCGTCGTTAAAGATCGGTTCACTTGCATTCATCTCCATGGCAAGTGCAGCTCTTGCAAAAATAAAGTCAAGCTGTACCATGATCTCAAGATTGAGGGAGATAGCCTCACGTTCTGCTGCGATCTGTACGCTGAGGTCGGCAAGGATGACTTCGATCTCTTTCTGTTCCTGAAGCTCAAGTTCACGCATGTCGTTGTTCAGTTTTACAACAGACATTGGTTCGATAAAAAGTGTGGAACCGGTGGAAGACTGGTCGTGGATCATACCAGGCACCTGTCCCTTATATTCGGCTTTGACAGGGACACAGTATCTGCCGTTTCTCATGGTGATGACAGCATCCTGAAGGTAAGTCCTTGCACCGCCGTTTACCAGTCCGGAAAGCTGAGAGTGGATCCGGTCATTGGTCACTTTCATGCTGCGTCTGATCTGGCGCAGGTTCGGGCTTGCATCGTCACTGATCTCATCTTCGGAAAGGATACAGCGGCGGATCTCCGTAGAGAGCGGTGTGAGAGGGGAAAGCCCCTCAAACATATGGTCAAGAGAATCCTCCGGTGTATCAGCACGGTCCCGGCGGGAGTAGGCTTTGACACGGGAAGTATTCTCAAGAAGGTTACAGACGGCCAGGATCTCCAGGATACCAAGAGAACTTCCAATCTCAAGACGTTTCAGAGAGCCACGGATGTCCTTGACATTTCCAAAGGAGATGCCGCCCTTCTGAAAAAGGCGTGTCAGTGCATCGCGTGTCTGTACCTGCATGGTACGGATTACTTCAAGGTCAGTGGATGGCTCCAGAGTCCGGCAGAGATGCTTGCCCATACCGGAAGATGCCTTTTCGGTAAGTTTCTCTATGATTTTGGGATATTCCAGTGCATTTAATGCTTTTTGATTCATAATAGTTCCTCGTTATTTATAATAATTCTTTTATTCCTTTCTATTCTACATGATTTCCACTGGAATGAAAAGACAAATGTTCGATTTGTTATGAATGGGGCAGTAAAAATAAGGCATTATGACGGAAAAACATGATAAAAATTAGACGGATTTTATTCATAAAAAATTCATAACTTCCTGCTAAAATAAACACGAATTGTCAGGTTTGAATTATAGGAGAAAAAGCTATATGCGGAATGATAAGAAAGCATCTTCGGAGAATTATTCTTTTATAAAAGAGACGATCAAAGAGCAGCCGACGGACAAGAAACGACTGGCGGGGAAATTTCTGACGGCAGCAGTCTGCGGTGTGATCTTTGGCGCCTGTGCAGCGGGTACGATGGCACTGATCGTTCCGAAGGCACTGGAGAAATTTGGAACTGCCCCGGATCAGAAAGCAGTTGTCACTCTGACACCATCTGTAAAGGCAGAGCAGGTAACGCCGACACCGGAAGCAACAGAGCAGGAGAAAACATCGGCTTCCACCGCCTGGCAGAACGACCTGTCAGATGGGATGAGCCAGATCGCGGAGGAACCGCGCAGGGCACTTGTGCGGATATCGGCAGCAGGAGAGGATTCTGACCTTCTGGATGATTCCTTTCTGGAATACGGAGATGAGGAGGGATTTGTTTTTCTCAAAAATTCCGAAGCTTTTTATATATTGACAGTTTCAGACCAGATGCAGGAAGCAGATAAATTTACGGTCACATTTTCGGATGGAACCGTGACCGATGGGATTCTGTGCAAGAAGGATCTCAGGACAGGATTTTTTGTGATAAAGGTCCCTTTTACGTCTGTGGATGAGGAGACGCAGGAGAAAATCCCGGCAGCGCCGCTGGTGGCAGCAGATGATATGAAGCAGACAGAGTCCGTTATTGCGATCGGCAGTCCGTCAGGTGATTATGATTCTCTTATGGGAGGAACGATAACGTCTGTGACAGGTACACTTAAGGTTGCTGATGAGGAGTATGGAATGCTCACGACAGATATGGTCGGCAGTGAGGAAGGCGGAGGGATTTTATTAAACTTTTCCGGTGAAGTTGCAGGAATCATCTGGAATCAGGAAGAAGACCGTACCAATGTGATCCGTGCGGTGGAGACAGCACAGCTTCGGCCGCTTCTTGAGAGCATGGCAAATGGAGAAGATATCTGTTACATAGGGATCATGGGAGCGACGATCTCATCCTACCAGTCTGAGAATCTGGATGTTCCGCGGGGCGTTTATGTGGATGCAGTGGATGAGGATTCTCCGGCAATGACAGCAGGGATCCAGAACGGAGACATCCTGCATGCCCTGGACGGGCAGGAAGTACAGTCGATGGAAGAATATGCGTCTGTACTCCAGGGGCTGAATAAGGGAACACGCACGACAGTCAATGTATACCGCAAGAATCCATTCGGCGAATACGAAGATGTACAACTGAAAGTTACAATAAAGGAAAAATAGAAAGGCAAGAGTATCATGCGTTTTATAAACGAATTACACGAAGGAGACAGACTCAACGGGATCTATCTCTGTAAACAGAAACAGGTAGCAACAACAAAGAACGGCAAACCATACGAAAACGTGATCCTTCAGGACAAGACAGGCATGCTGGACGGCAAAATCTGGGACCCGAATTCACTTGGGATCGATGATTTTGACGCACTGGATTATATTGAAGTTGTCGGAGATGTGACAACTTTTGCAGGTGCCATGCAGTTAAATATCAAGAGAGTCCGCAAGGCACATGAAGGAGAATACAACCCGGCAGATTATCTTCCAGTCAGCGAGAACAGCACAGACGATATGTACGGACAGATCATTGGCATGATCAAGAGCGTGAAGAACGAATACCTGTCCGCACTTCTGAATAAACTTTTTGTAGAAGACAAGAAATTCCTGAAATCTTTCCAGGAGCATTCCGCGGCAAAGACCGTGCATCATGGTTTTATCGGAGGACTGATGGAGCACACCTTAAGCGTTACAAAGCTCTGTGACTATATGGCAAATGCTTATCCGCTTCTCAAGAGAGACCTTCTGATCACAGCATCGCTGCTTCATGATGTCGGCAAGACAAAGGAACTTTCTTCCTTCCCGATGAATGATTATACAGATGAAGGACAGCTTCTGGGACATATCATCATCGGTGCCCAGATGGTGCATGATCTGGCAAAAGAGATCCCGGATTTCCCGGAAACACTGGAAAATCAGCTGGTACACTGCATCCTGGCACATCACGGCGAACTGGAATACGGTTCTCCGAAGAAACCGGCACTTGCAGAGGCAGTAGCACTGAATCTCGCAGACAACACAGATGCCCGCATGGAGACTCTGACAGAGATCTTTGCAGCGGACAAAGGCAAGAAAGAATGGCTTGGATACAACAGGCTTTTTGAATCAAATCTGAGAAGAACAGGAGACGTATGATTCCATGGAATATCGTAAAAATGACATTGTTACGTTAGAAATCGTGGACTGCGGAACAGACGGTGAAGGCATTGGCAAAGCTGATGGCTTCACTGTTTTTGTAAAGGACGCAGTGATTGGAGATATTGTTACAGCCAAGATCATGAAGGCAAAAAAGAACTACGGATACGGACGTCTGATGGAGATCCTGAAACCATCTCCATACCGCGTAGAGCCGGTGTGTCCGTCAGCCCGTCAGTGTGGCGGATGCCAGCTTCAGGCGGTATCTTATGAAGAACAGAAAGTTTTTAAAGAAAAGAAACTCCGCGGTCATCTGGAGCGGATCGGTGGATTCCGCGACCTTCCGATGGAGCCAATGATCGGTATGGACGAGCCTTATCATTATCGAAACAAGGCACAGTTCCCGGTTGGACGGAACAAAGAAGGCAGGATCATCACCGGATTTTATGCAGGACGCACCCATGCGATCATCGAGAACCGTGACTGTGCGCTGGGAATCCCGCAGAACAAGGAAATCCTGGATATTGTGATCGCGCATATGGAGAAGTATGGCATCGCTCCTTACGATGAGATGACAGGCAAGGGACTGGTGCGTCATATTTTTGTGCGTTATGGATTTTTTACAGGGGAGCTAATGGTCTGTCTGATCATCAATGGACAGGATCTTCCGCATCAGAAAGAACTGATCGAGAAATTGCGTGAGATCCCGGGAATGGCCAGCATTTCCTTGAACATCAACAAGAAACGAAGCAACGTGATCCTTGGAGACAAGGTCAAAACAATCTGGGGACAGGAATATATCACAGATAAGATCGGGGATATTTCTTACGAGATCTCACCGCTTTCTTTCTTCCAGGTAAACCCGAAACAGACCTGGAAACTGTATTCTAAGGCACTGGAATATGCAGACCTTCATGGAGAAGAGACCGTCTGGGATCTGTACTGCGGAATCGGAACGATCTCCCTTTTCCTCGCTCAGCAAGCCAAATTCGTCCGAGGCGTAGAAATCGTCCCGGCAGCGATCGATGATGCAAAACGAAATGCACAGATCAACAATATTGAAAACGTGGAATTCTTCGTCGGAAAAGCAGAAGAAGTCCTGCCGAGAGAATACGAGAAAAACGGTGTCTACGCAGACGTGATCGTAGTCGACCCGCCACGCAAAGGCTGCGATGAAATGCTGCTCAAGACCATCCTCAAGATGCAGCCAAAACGTGTCGTCTACGTAAGCTGCGACAGCGCGACACTCGCGCGGGATCTGAGATTTTTGTGCGATAATGGATATGAGTTGAAGAAAGTATGTGGGGTAGATCAATTCCCTCAGACGGTGCATGTGGAGACTGTGGTGGGACTACAAAGGAAAGATATCTAGAAATCCTTGAATTTACGCACTTTGTAGAGTTTTTCAGTTTCAACAA
>NZ_FR886757.1:22409-23685 GCF_000436615.1 Blautia sp. CAG:237 | reverse complement strand
AAAGAAGCCGGAAACCATTGATTTTTCAAGGTTTCCAGCTTCTTAAATTAGCGTGCGTTAGAGGATTCGAACCCCCGACCTTTTGGTCCGTAGCCAAACGCTCTATCCAGCTGAGCTAAACGCACATCTCTTTTGTTTTGTGAGTACTTGTCGCTCACAACAAAATGTATTTTATAGTATAGCTGTCATTTTGTCAACACTTTTTTTGAAAAAAATTTATTTTTTTTATTTTTATATTTTGAAGGTGCATTTCAGGCATTTTCGGACTCGGTTATGAGGCGGATGAATTCGCTCATTTCGCGGGTTTTGTACTTGTTCTTATGATAGAAGATCTGGCGGTACATGGAGATATCAATGTCGGTCACGTCAAGCATGGTAATCCGGCCGCTGCGGATATATTTCTCCACTGCAAAATATGGAAGGAACGAAAGTCCGTCATTTCGCTCCACCATCTTAATGATAAATTCCGTATCGCTGATCTCAAGGACAGGATCCAGCGTGCGGTTCTCAAGCGCAAGATGCTGATCCAGCGCCTGCCTGTAGTTCGCATTTTTTTCCGTCAGAAAAAAAGGTTCTCCCAGGATATCCTGAAGCACCATTTCTTTCCTCAATGCAAATTCAGAATTTACAGATGCAACAAAAACGATCGGCTCTGCTGCCTCCATGACCTTGATCCATTCCTTATTCCAGCGCGGCGTGTCCAGGATATAGATAAGATCCAGTTCATTGTGCTCCATCATACGGATCAGCTTCTCCGGTGAATCCAGCGTGATCTGTATGTTCACCTTCGGATAAAGCGTATGAAACTGGCTCAGGATACGTGGAAACTTCGCTGTGCACAGAGATTCGATCGTACCAATATGAAGCGGATTCTCAAGCTCCCTGTCCTCATTCATCGCCATTATCGTCCTGTTCATTTCATAAAGGATACGGCTGGCATGCTCCAGGAAACGCTTCCCCTGCGGCGTAAGGCTGACTTTCTTACCCATACGGTCAAACAGTTTCGTGCCGAGTTCTTCCTCCAGAAGCCGGATCTGGACCGTAATGGCAGACTGTGAATATCCCATAGTCTCCGCTGCCCTGGAAAAACTTCCAAGTCTCGCAACATGAACAAAAGACTGCACCTGACGGATCTCCATGACGCCCTCCCTCTTATTATGAAAAATTTTCAACTATATCATAAATACTATGAATTTGCTTCATTTATATGTTGATGATACAATACACTCACGAAGACGTCAATCGTATTTTTATGCAAAATCAGCAAAACTTTCTC
>NZ_FR886757.1:22023-22379 GCF_000436615.1 Blautia sp. CAG:237 | reverse complement strand
AAACTTTCTCGATCCTTGGAATCCTCTGGAAAGTTTTCCTTGTTGTTATCGCAATGCATCTGATCTGCATTTTTATCCAGTTCACGATCGCAGGTTCTGTCAGCAGGAAAAAACCTCTGACCCTTATAAAAAACCAGGTTCCTGGTTATACTACAGCTCTTGGAACACAGTCCTCTGCTGCAACGATCCCGGTCAATCTGCAGTGTGCAGAAGCTGACGGCGTGTGCAACTGCCGTCTGTCTGATGAACCAGCTTCCGATCAGTCTCGCAACTGTCATTCCGTTCATCATGACACTCGGCATCGCAATGGTCGCTTCCCCGGGAGCTCCTGGCGGTTCCATCATGACTGCTCTTCC
>NZ_FR886757.1:6689-21993 GCF_000436615.1 Blautia sp. CAG:237 | reverse complement strand
TTCCGTTCCTGTACATGGTATTCGGCGCAGAAGCCGGAGATCCGGAAGGCGCGATCTGCGCCATCATGGTTGCACTTTACATCACACAGGATTCCTTCGGAACAGCCTGCAACATTTCCGGTGACAACGCTATCGGTATCATCGTAGACACTATTTATAAGAAATTTATCTTAAAAACACCACAGCCACAGGAGAATTAAAATGTCTTTTATCAGCGTATTTGATGTAATGGGACCAAACATGATCGGTCCTTCCAGCTCCCACACAGCCGGAGCTGCCCGCATTGGTTTTCTCGCACAGAAAATGATCAATGGTCCACTGAAAAAAGTTGAATTTACACTGTATGGATCTTTTTCCAGAACTTACAAAGGACATGGTACTGACCGCGCACTGCTCGGTGGTATTATGGGATTTTCCACAGACGATATGCGTATCCGCAACTCCTTTGAGATTGCAGAAAAAAAAGGACTCGAATTCACCTTTACGCCAAATGAGCTGGAAACAGATATCCATCCAAACACTGTTGACATCCATATGGTCAACGAAAGCGGTCAGGAAATGACCGTCCGCGGAGAATCTCTCGGAGGCGGCAAAGTCCGCATCGTAAGGATCAATTCCGTACAGGTTGATTTCACGGGCGAATACAGTGCCGTGATCGTAACTCATCAGGACAAACCGGGCGTTGTGGCATACATCACCAAATGCCTCAGCGACCGAAACGTAAACATCGCTTTTATGCGTCTTTTCCGCGAATCCAAAGGCGAGATCGCCTATACGATCGTGGAATCTGACGGACGTCTTCCGGAGGATATCGGAGTCACGATCCGCCAGCACGAAAATATCCACGAAGTCATGATCGTGCAGATGTAAGGAAGGAGATTTTTTATCATGGATTTTAAAAATACAAAAGAACTTCTGACGCTCTGCCAGGATCATCAGCTTCCGATCTCTGAGATCATGCGCCAGAGGGAGATTATTGTCGGTGAGACGACCGACGAGAGTGTAAATTCACGGATGGCACGTGTCCTTGAGATCATGAAAGATGCCGCTTTTTCCCCGGTCAAAACCCCTGTCAAATCTATGGGCGGACTGATCGGCGGTGAAGCACAGAAGCTTTCCAGGCATCTTGCTTCCGGTAAAGGGATCTGTGGAAATGTCCTGGAAAAAGCAATCACCTACGCAATGGCGACTCTGGAGACAAACGCTTCCATGGGACTGATCGTAGCCTCTCCTACTGCCGGCTCTGCCGGTATCGTTCCGGGACTTCTTCTTGCACTTCAGGAAGTTTATGATTTCTCTGACGAGGATATCCAGAAAGCACTTTTTAATGCTGGTGCGATCGGATATCTTGCCATGCGAAATGCAACCGTTGCCGGTGCTGTCGGTGGCTGTCAGGCAGAGACAGGTGTTGCAGCTGCCATGGCCGCTTCTGCCGCTACAGAACTGATGGGCGGTACGCCACTGCAGTGTACCTACGCCGCTTCTACCGTGCTTATGAACATGCTCGGGCTTGTATGTGACCCGGTTGGCGGTCTGGTGGAATATCCGTGCCAGAACCGAAATGCTTCCGGTGTTGCGATTGCACTGGTCGCTGCGGAAATGTCCCTCGCAGGCATCACACAGCTTATCCCTCTCGATGAAATGATCACGATCATGTTCACCGTAGGCAAAAAGCTTCCTACTGAATTGAGAGAAACTGCACTTGGCGGCTGTGCAACCGCGCCGTCTGCTTGCGAATCCTGCCATATGTGCGGGTGATATTTACTGATATCAAGACAGACAAATGACCGGGATCAAAAACTCTCCCGGTCATTTTGTCTGTCAAATACTGTTCACTACGTTCACAGTATTGGTCAAAATGCATTCCACATCACCTTCGGTGATAGCATTTTGCCCCGTATGTCTCGGGATTTTGCCATATCTATGGCAAAACACCTCGCGGGATATTACCTGTGAACAGTACCTGCCTGTTAATTATGCGGATTTCTACGTCAAATTCAGATAATGTCGACTGTTTTATTATTCAGCGTCAGCGCTGTCATCTGTTGTCTCTGCAGCTTCGCTGTCGTCTTTGGATGCGTCATCTTTCTTGTCATCTGCCGGTGCTGCATCTTCTTTTGCTTCTGGTGCACCTGCATTCATTACAACAACTGCTGTTGCATTTCCATCTGCATCAAGAGTAACTTTGATGGTATCACCAACTTTGATGTCTGAGAATGCGATTGCTTCTGTCTTCATCTCCGGAGCTTTTGTATCGTCTGGTTTTGCATCTTTGTCAGATGCATCTGCGGATTCGTCTGTTGTTTCATCTGCAGCACCTGCATCTGTGCTGTCGCTGTCTGCTGTTTCATCTGTGGACTCTGTGTCTGCGGACTCATCTGTAGAGTCTGTGTCGTCTGCTTTGGCGTCCTCGCTGTCAGCATCCTTGGAATCATCTGCTTTCTGATCATCTGCCGGTGCTTCGTCCGGTTTTTCTGGCTGAGCTTCCTTCTCGTAAGTTGTAGTGTCTGTTACTGTGATCGTCTGAGATTCTCCTGTCAGATCCAGCATGGATGGAGCTTCGCCCTTGTCATCTGGAACTTTTGCATCTTTCTCATCAGCTGCTGCCTCGTCTGTGCTGTCTTCTGTAGATTCGTCTGCTGCTTCTGTGTCTGCGGACTCATCTGTGCTTTCCTCTGTATCTTTGGAATCATCTGCTTTTTCATCTTTGCTGTCGTCAGCTTTCTCGTCCTTGGAATCATCTGCCTTCTCATCTTTGCCATCCTCTGGTTTTTCACCCTTCGGGTCCTGTCCATCCGGCTGCTGTCCTTCTTTTGGAGTTCCTACATTGATCGTAATGCTGTCCTCTCCGACTTCTGTAACTTCACCGTAAACTTCTGTAGCTTCTGCCTCATCTGTAGTTGTATCTGTGGAATCTGCGCTCTCGTCCTCTGCTGCAGCCTCTGTTGTCTCAGCAGTATCACTTGCTGCATATGCCATATTTACAGAAGTCAGTGCCATTGTCAGTCCTAATACCATTGCTGCATATTTACGTTTCATAATAATCAATTCCTCTCTTCTATTTTAATTTTGATTTTTTGTTTTGCTTTCTGTTGCTTACAGCTAACAATATAGGCTGGATTTGTGACCTTTATGTGATAAAAATAAGGAGATTTTATGAAATCGGTCACATTTTTTGCACAAAAAATCCTTCACCTCGGGAAAGATGAAGGATCTTCGTTATATTTAATTTCGTCTCAGCGCCTCGATCGGGCTCAGTTTTGCGGCTTTTCTTGCAGGGTAGATTCCAAAGAAAACACCTACCGCGCAGGAGAACAAAGTCGCTGCCAGCACGACTGTCGGGCTGATCCCCGGTGAGATTGCCATTCCCATACTGTTACTCATGACCGTACAGATTCCATATGCCGCCAGCACACCGAGCAGGATTCCGATCAGACCACCGATGACTGTCAGGATCGCTGCTTCTGCAAGGAACTGCAGCATGATAGAAGCAGTCTTGGCTCCAAGAGATTTACGGATACCGATCTCCCTCGTTCGCTCTGTGACAGACACAAGCATGATATTCATGACACCGATTCCACCGACAAGAAGAGAAATTCCGGCCACAAAAGAAATAAAAGTAGTGACCATGCCAAGCATCTCGTTCATAGATTTCATGATATCCTGGAAACTCTCAACCTGGAAATAATCTTCTCCGGCACACTGATGGCGTTTTTCCAGCAGGTGAACGATCTGATCTGCAATCCCCTGGGAATCCTGTGTTTTGTCTGCCTGGACAGTGATCGAATAAAATTCATCAGACCCTACGACCAGATCATCCATGGATGAATACGGGATATTCACCGTAACCGGCATTCCATCATAAGTATAACTTACAAAAGTTCCATTTTCTTTCTGAGTCGTGACACCTATGATACGAAATGATTTGGAAGAATCATAACAGGTGATATCAAGGCTCATACCCACGACATCATCTGTGCCAAACAGTCTTTTGGCATCGGAATCGGAAATGACACAGACGTTTTTGCCCTCCTCGGTCTCCTGCTCTCCGAAATAATTTCCGTATTTCATTTCAGAGTTATTGATCATTTTGGCATCCGGGCCCTCGCCGGTTAACATAATAGAAAAAGTACCCTTGCCAGTCACAGTCTCACCGTCATAACTGTTTGAAACACTGACTCCCTCTACATCATCCAGTTTACGGACTTCCTGCACATCTTCCGGTGTGATCCATTCGTCCTCTGTCATGGCATCACTGCTGACGCTGATCGCGATCTTACCGGCACCGATCCCGTCGATCTCACTGTTCATCTGATTCTTGGTTCCCTCACCGATAGAAACGATCGCAATAACCGAGGCAATACCTATGATGATTCCAAGCATGGTCAGAAAAGAACGTCCTTTATTTGCACGGATGTTCTGGACTGCCATTTTTATATATTCATACACTCCACCCATCAAGCACCTTCTTCTGTTTCTGTAACCACATCTTCTGCATCGGCAGGAACAGCATCTGCTCCATCAACGCCTTCCGCACTGGCATCCACGGCCTGTGCAGGCATTCCTTCCTGCAGGGAACCGATATCACGGATCACCTGTTCATCTGCCTCAATGCCATCTGTTACCTCGATATAATCGTCAGAACTTATACCTGTTGTGATATCTTTTCTGGTGATCACGCCATCTTCAAGGACATAACAAAAAGAACCCTCTTTGCCAATGTTGACAACTTCGGACGGCAGAACGACAACGTTCTCTGCTTTCTGTGCCTGGATCGTTACTTTGGCATCTACGCCGAGAAAAATATCTTCGTCCGGATTTTTGATACGGATGTCTGCTGAGATCAGGGATGCACCTTTTTCATTCTGCGTCGCAATGTGGCTGACCTTGATAACTTCGCCTTCGTATGTTTTTCCTGCAAGTGTGATCTGTGCGCTCTGTCCTTCCTGAACCTTGTCGTAGTCATACTTGGAAATGTTTACCGTTACATCTACTTTATCTGTATTCTGCAGAGTAAAAAGTTCTGTACCAAGTGCTGTTGTAGAGCCTTCCACAACAGCAACCTTTGTCACTACGCCGTTAAAATCTGCGTGGATTCCTTTTTTGGCTGCTTCTACAAGTTCCTTGGCTGACATCTGATCCAGTTCTGCGAGGTTGTTGGTGATCTCCATTTTTTCTTTTTCTTCTTCGGTCACAGCTCCCGGGTCTGCTTCTGCAGTTGCTTCTTCACTGGACAGTTTGGACTGGAGCTCTGCAAGATCGCTGCTGGCTTTTTCCAGCTCAGATTCCAGAGCAGAGGTATCTGCTGTTACTGTCGCTGTTTCTGTAGTATCCGAAAAATCAGAGGATGTTTCTGTCTTGGTTCCATCTGACACGATTGCAGAACTTTCTCCTGTGTAATCAGATAACACCGGTGCTTCCGGCTTCTGTGCCTTATAATCTTCGTAGTCACGCTTTGCGTCCTGATATGCAATCTGTGACTCACTCCGTAACTGTTCTGCAATGGAAAGTGCATCTGCATTTTCGTCCGTCTGATCCCCCGACCAGGTCTGAAAAGCCATCTGATACTCACTCTCGGACTGATTGTATTCCTGAAGAGTCTGATTCATCGTATTGTTAAGTTCATTCAGCTTATTCTGATATGCCGGGAGTGTTTTGTTCTGATATGTACTGAGGTCGGCTGCATATTCCTGCTGGATTTTCTGCTGTGCAGCTTCCTGGGCGGCCTGCGCCTCGGCTGCTTTTCTTGCAGATTCTGCTGCTGCCTGTGCCTGTGCATTGGCTGTTACCTGAGAAATCTGTGCCTTAAGGCTCGCCACATAATCTTCCTGCGCTGCCACCTGCTGTTTCAGGCTTGACGCATTACCTGCGGCATCTTTCTGTTTCTGAACTGCCTTGTCCGATTTGTTGATCGTATTGGTCATGTCCAATTTCCCGGACTCTACGTTCAGATCAGCTTTTTTCTGCTCTCTTTCGAGATCCTTTTTGTCAAAAGCCACCAGCTCTGTTCCGGCTTTGACGGTGTCGCCCTCTTTGAAATCGACCTTGTCTACTTTGGCATTCACCGGAGAAAAATATGTCTTGGATTCTTCGCTGACTACAGTTCCGCTTGCCTCCACGGTCTGCTGGACATCACCGATCTCGGCTTTTACCACCTCAACCTGTGGAACTGCCTCCTCGCCGGATGACCTGCCTCCCAGGACAGATACGCCGCCCACTGCCACAACTGCGATCACGCCTGCACCGATCAGCAGTTTCTTTTTGGATTTTTTCTTCTTCATGCCTCTGCCTCCTGGTCAAAATCCTCATTTATTGTGTCGGATTCGATTTTTCCGTCCATGATACGTACCACACGGCGTGCCTGAGCCGCAATTCCATTGTCATGTGTGATCAGGATCACGGTTCGTCCTGACTTGTGCATCTTTTTGAGGATCGCAAGGATCTCCCTGCTGGATGCGGAGTCCAGGTTTCCGGTCGGCTCATCTGCCAGGATCACCGGCGGCTGTGCGGCAATGGCTCGCGCGATCGCAACTCTCTGCTGCTGACCACCGGACATTTCACTTGGCTTATGATCCATACGTTTCTCCAGACCGACCAGTTTGAGCGAATCTACGGCAAGCTGGTGTCTTGTTTTCTTGTCTGTGCCTCTGTAGATCAGGGGAAGTTCTACGTTTTCGATCGCGTTCAGATTTGCGATCAGGTTAAAGCCCTGGAAGATAAAACCGATCTCACGGTTTCGCACTTCTGAGAGTTCATTGTCCGTCATTTCGGACACATCTGTTCCGTTAAGATAATATCTGCCGGAAGTTGGAACATCAAGGCATCCGAGCATGTTCATAAACGTGGATTTGCCAGAACCGGACTGTCCAATGATCGCTACCAGTTCTCCCTTTTTGATCTCCAGGCTCACATGATCCAGAGCACGCACTTCGTTTTCTCCAGGATTGTAAATCTTGCATAAGTCTTCTACTTTGATCAGTGTATCGTTGTCCATAAATCCTCCTCTGGTGCCCCTTCATGGAGCCTGATTTATTACTGTTTCAGATATCTTATTATGCATCAAGCAAAAATGCCTTGTATGCTTTCTTTGCTTCGTAAATATCGGCTTTGCTTGTAACTTCCCACGGAGCATGCATACTCAGGACTGCCACACCACTGTCGATCACGTTCATTCCATAAAGGGCTGCGATATATGCGATGGTTCCACCGCCGCCTACATCGACCTTGCCAAGTTCTGCAGTCTGGAATGCAACCTGATGGTCGTCAAAGATCCTGCGGACTTCCGCAACATATTCAGCATTTGCATCGTTGGAGCCGGATTTGCCTCTTGCTCCTGTGAATTTATTGAGCACGATGCCTCTTCCGAGATATGCAGCATTCTTTTTCTCGAAGCATTCTCCATAAGCCGGATCATAGCCCGCGCTTACATCAGAGGAAAGCATGCTGGAGTTGCGGAGAGTTCTTCTGAGTGCCAGATCAGAATAGCATCCCATTCCATCCAGAAGTTCTGCAACGGTATTTTCAAAAAATCTGGACTGCATTCCGGTTGCGCCGACGCTTCCAATCTCTTCTTTGTCTGTCAGGAGACAGCAGCTTGTGCGTTTCGGTGCGTCCATTTCCATCATTGCGACAAAGGAAGTATAGGCGCATACGCGGTCATCCTGTCCATATGCGGCTACCATGCTTCTGTCCAGACCGCAGTCACGTGCCTTGCCTGCCGGAACGATCTCAAGCTCTGCTGAAAGGAAATCCTCCTCTTCTACATCGTATTTCTCTTTGAGGATACGGAGAACATTGGATTTGACTGCTTCTTTTTTCTTCTCATCGGTGCTTTCGCTGAGCGGTCTGCTTCCGATCAGGATGTCGAGATTTTCACCTTCGATGACCTCGGCTGCTTTTTTCTGAAGCTGTTTGCCTGCAAGGTGGATCAGAAGGTCTGTGATGTATACGATCGGATCATTTTCATCTTCACCGATGGTAACGTTGACTACGCTGCCGTCTTTTTTTGCGATCACGCCGTGGATCGCGAGTGGAAGAGCTACCCACTGATATTTCTTGACACCGCCATAGTAGTGGGTATCGAGGTATGCAAGGTCTGTGTCTTCATACAGAGGATTCTGTTTTACGTCGAGACGTGGGGAGTCGATGTGTGCGCCGAGGATGTTCATACCTTTTTCCAGCGGTTCCTGGCCTACGTGGAACAGTGCCATGATCTTTTTCATTCCGACTGCATATACTTTATCTCCCGGCTGGATCTTCTCGCCTGCTGCCTGTTTTGCTTCAAGGCTGACATATCCGTTGGCTTCTGCTTCTCTGACAAGTTCCGTCACACATTCACGCTCTGTCTTGCCTGCATCAAGGAATGCGCGGTAATCCTTTGTAAGTTTCTCCATCTCTTTCTCATCCGATTCTCCATAAGAAAGCCATGCGTTTTTTCTTTCCATAATATATAAAACCACCTTTCGATTGATTAATTTACTCCGATATTAACGAATTGCTCCGCTGCAAGCAGCTCCCGCAATTCTGCATATCTCCCACATTATAAATCAAATACTTCCATATTTCTACAATCCTCACAATTCTTAATCAAAAAATAAGAATTCCATTACTTATTTCACAGTTTTCTCAAATTTTTCTTGAAAAATTCGCCTCCGCCGTTACAATAATATTATTCATATTCAAACTACAATTCGTATTTATTTTATGATTATGGAGGTCATCTACATGCAGCAATCCACCGATCTACAGAATCTTCTGCATTCTGTCCACAGAAAGAGTTATCCTGCCTATAAATCTCTGAAAGGCAGTTACCAGTTTGACAATTATATCCTCTCAATCGACCACGTACAGGGGGATCCTTTTGCTTCGCCTTCTCATATCAGTGTACGGATTTCGCACAAAACTGCGGGATTTCCACGGGAATATTATAGCGATCATGTTACCCGCATCACGCTGTCTGATTATCTTACCAGACAGTTTGAAAAACAGGTCAGCCACTACACCTTCCGTGCCAAAGGCTCCGGCAAGAGCGGTCTGATCTCGGTGAGTCACTGTGGGCAGGAAATCCTGGAGCGGACCGCCTGCGAGATCACAGAAAAAGGGATCACTGCCCGTTTCTTCATCGGTTTTCCGGCCAACGGAAGAACGATTAATGCCACTGAGCTGGAAAAAATCCTCTTCGACTTTCTCCCGGTCTGCGTGCAGAAAGCTTTCCTTTACAGAAATATCAATCACAAAGAACTGGAACAGACTATCTTTCTCGCCGAAGACCAGACCTATATCCGAAGCCAGCTTGCCAAACGAAATCTCGTTGCTTTTGTCGCAGATGGCTCCATTCTTCCACGAGAAAGCGGCATTTCCTCTCGTCCAATGAAAGTCTCCATTCCTTTTACCTCACCGGAATCTCTGCGCGTCACCATGGATCTTCCGCACAAAGGCAAAATCTCCGGCATGGGAATCCCTGAGGGGATCACTCTGATCGTGGGCGGCGGCTATCATGGCAAATCCACGCTTCTGAATGCCCTGGAGCTTGGCGTCTACAACCATATTTCCGGTGACGGCCGCGAATACATCATCACAGACGATACCGCGCTGAAACTTCGCTCCGAAGACGGACGTTTTATTAAAGATGTAGATATCTCTCTGTTCATCAATGATCTTCCGAATAAGAAAGACACTCGTTGTTTTTCCACGGAAGACGCCAGTGGAAGTACCTCCCAGGCGGCTGGCATCGTAGAAGGAATGGAGGCTGGAAGCAGAGTTTTCCTGCTGGACGAAGATACGTCTGCCACAAATTTCATGGTGCGTGATACTTTCATGCAGGAAGTGATATCCAGAGAAAAAGAACCAATTACCCCATTTCTTGAACGTGCCGAAGATCTTTATAAAAAGGCCGGGATATCCACAATCCTCGTAGCCGGAAGTTCCGGAGCATTTTTCCACATTGCAGACACGATTATCCAGATGGATTCCTATCATCCTGTGGATATCTCCGAAAAAGTCATGGCATTATGTGGAAAGTATCCTCTGAATCCCGTCAAAGCCCCGGAATTCAGATTCCCGGAGAGCCATCGCATCATGCAAAAACAGACTCCCTCGATCCGTTCTCACGGAAGAAACGCCGGCCGACCGGAACAGCTCAAAATAAAAGTACATGGAAAAGATGGTTTCCTGATCGGAAAACAGGATGTCGATCTCCGCTACATCGAGCAGCTGATCGACACAGAACAGACAGCAGCCCTTGGACTGCTCCTCAAATACACGATAGAAAAACTCGCCGACGGCACCCGCATGATCGACGATATTGTAAAATACCTTGCAGATCAGTTAAAGCACAAAGGACTTTCCTTCCTGTCAGAAGGCTCCTATATCCCATGTGGATATGCCATGCCAAGGATCCAGGAAATCTACTCCTGCTTTAACCGCTACCGAAGATAAATGATCAAGGGAGGCACCTGCAGCACCTCCCTTGATATCCAGCACAACCTTAAAACTGCCGCCAGCCCGACGAATCTTGTCAGGCGGCGGCAGTTTAAAGTTCTGTTTTATTTTTAGGGAAAGGAAAGAGTTCCGGCAACTCTCCCGGCATTGAAGTGTTACCGGAGGTCTTAAAAGGCTTTTCCTTTAAGACAATTACATCTTACAATATAAATGTGAGGAGTTTTTGTCCTTTTTCTAATAAATTTATAAAATTTCTAACATAATTATAAATTTCAGGCTTTTCTTTTGTCTAATTTTCTGGAAAGCATCATGCCAAGTCCCTGAAGAATCTGTACAAGAACGACAAGGATCACGATCGTAACCAGCATGATGTCTGTCTGATAACGATAATATCCATAACGGATCGCGATATCACCGAGACCGCCACCGCCGACAGTTCCTGCCATAGCAGAATATCCGAGGATCGTTCCGACTGCAATGGTAACTCCTACGAGGAGGGAAGTTCTTGCCTCTGCGAGAAGGACTTTCCAGATGATCGTTCCTGTTCCTGCGCCCATGCTGACTGCTGCCTCGATCACACCCGGCTCAACTTCTTTGAGGGAAGATTCTACCATACGTGCAATGAACGGTGCTGCAGCGATCACCAGCGGAACGATCGTTGCGCTGGAACCGTAACTCTGACCCACGATCAGCTTGGTGAGCGGGATCACCAGGATCAGAAGGATCAGGAACGGAATACTTCTGAGGATGTTTACGATCACATCCAGAACTTTATATAATGGTGCATTTGGACGGATACCTTCTTTGTCTGTAACTGCAAGCAGGATTCCAAGAGGGAGCCCCAGAACATATCCGAAAAATGTGGAGACAAGCGTCATGTATAACGTATCTCTTGTGCCTTCCAGCAGCATCGTAATTGTTGCATTATCCCACATCTGAGCTCACCTCCTCTACGCCCATATTGATATCTCTGAGATACTGGATCATCTTATTCGCCACTTCCTCGATCTCGGGAAGCTGCAGGATCATCTCTCCCTGTGCCTGTCCATTAATGTTCTTGGTATCAGCATACAGAATGTTGACCGGTGTCCGGTAAGTAAGGACCAGGTTTGCAATCACCGGCTCGAAGGAAGATTTCTCCTGGAACGTTACACGTACCAGACGTTTGCCCTTCATTTCCTGGATCTGGGTCCTTCCGCTGAATACCAGCTTTTTGGCTTCATCTGTCTTTGGATTGCGGAAAAGTTCTTCTACTGTTCCGGTTTCTACAAGAGCTCCGCGTTCCAGAACTGCTACCTTGTCACAGATCTCCTGTACAACACTCATTTCATGTGTGATGACAACTACAGTGATCCCATAATCCCTGTTGATCTCTTTGATCAGTTCCAGGATCGCCTTGGTCGTCTGCGGGTCCAGCGCACTGGTCGCCTCATCACAGAGAAGGATCTGCGGATCACTTGCCAGCACTCTCGCGATCGCAACTCTCTGCTTCTGTCCGCCGGAAAGCTGTGACGGATAAGAAAGTGCTTTCTCCTCAAGTCCTACGATCCTGAGATATTCCAGAGCTTTCTTACGTGCCTCTGCCTTCTTGATCCCGGCGATCTCCATTGGAAAACAGACGTTATCCAGTGCGGTTCTCTGCATGAGCAGATTGAAATGCTGGAAGATCATTCCTATCTTCTGACGCTCTTTACGGAGCTCTTTTTCTGAGAGCTCCGTAAGATTTTTGCCATTGACTCTGACTGTTCCTGACGTTGGTCTTTCCAAGAGGTTCAGACATCGTACCAGAGTACTCTTGCCTGCACCGGAGAGACCGATGATGCCGAAGATCTCTCCTTTTTCGATGGAAAAACTGATGTTTTTGGCTGCCTCTACCGTTCCACCTTTGGTGTTGAAACGCTTGCAGAGGTTCTCTACCTGTATCATCGGTTCCATTTAGATCATTTCCCCCTGTCCCTTAATGAACATCCTGAACTTAAATTATTCTGCTTCTTCATCTGCTGCTTCTGTTGTTTCAGCGTCTGCATCTGCAGTTTCATCTTTAGCTTCGTCTGCTGCTTCTTCTGTGTCATCTGCAGAATCTTCGAATGGAACAACTGCTCCGTCGTATTTCTCGTTGATGAAATCTTTGATCTCGTCAGATTTCAGAGTATCTACCAGTGCTTTGATCGCTTCGCTGTCTTCATTTCCTTCTTTGACTGCGATTACGTTTACATAAGTTTTTGCTGCTTCAGAATCAGAAGTTTCATGTGCGATGGAGTCGTTGGATACAGAATATCCGGCCTGCAGTGCGTAGTTACCATTTAATACAACGAATGCAACTTCATCTTTGACACGGGAAACCTGTGCTGCTTCCAGCTCTTCGATCTTGATGTTCTTCGGGTTTTCTTCGATATCTTTAACAGTTGCCTCAAGTCCTGCTCCGTCTTTCAGAGTGATCACTCCGTTGTCCTGGAGAAGAAGAAGTGCTCTTGCTTCGTTTGTTGTATCGTTCGGAACTGCGATGGTGTCGCCGTCTTCCAGATCATCAAGAGTTTCCTTTGTCCCCGGGTAAATTCCGAATGGCTCGTAGTGGATTCCGCCAGCATTTACAAGGTGTGTTCCCTGCTCTTCGTTGAAGTTATCAAGATATGGGATATGCTGGAAGTAGTTTGCGTCGAAATCTCCGCTCTCTACTACAAGGTTTGGCTGTACATAGTCATCAAATACAGTAACTTCCAGATCCCATCCTTCTGCCTCAAGGAGCGGTTTTGCTTCTTCAAGGATCTCTGCGTGTGGTGTTGCGGAAGCTGCTACTTTGATGGTTCCTTTCTCTGCGTCAGCGCTTACGATCACGCCGTTTGCTGTGAGTGCTCCGATTGCCAGTGCTGCTGTAAGTGATAATGTGATGATTTTTTTTGCTTTCATAGTTCTTTCCCTCTCTTATTCCTTTTATTTTTGATTTTTAATTTTTTCTTTATTCAATTGTAAGTGGCTGCGACCTCCTGCATGTGTCTATCCGTTCCCGGGACTCTTATTCATAAAAAAATAACAGGAAGTCCTCTGGATCCTCCCTGTTCATGCAATCTGTCCGGCATTAAAAAATGCTTTATTTACATCTCGGTATCTGTCATCTCTTATACGTGGTCGGCAGATATCTCAGGAAGTATCCGATACATAGAAGTACAGCAAAACATAGACATGCACATGTCCATACACATCTCCTGATCCATCATACACATGACTTCTCTCTGAACTGCATTTCCTGTAAACATGATTCTTCCTCCTTTTTACTTACTTGTGATAAATTTCATTCGGAAAATGTATTACCCATTTCTCCGATAGGTTGAATATAACATGTCTCATTCACAATGTCAACACATTTTTTATTTTTTTCCCGGAGCGCGTCTCCTCATTGCTTGACACTGATTTCTTATAATGATACCATAAATTAAATCACTCTACAATCCAATCTACAATCAACAGGAGAAAAATTTATGAATAAAAAAGCGATCATTGCCATGAGCGGCGGTGTTGATTCCAGTGTTGCAGCCTATCTGATGGTTCAGCAGGGCTACGACTGCGCCGGTGCCACTCTGAAGCTTTATGATAATCCACAGTGCAGCTATCCTGGACACCGGGCATGCTGTACTCCTTCCGATACAGAGGATGCCAGAAGTGTTGCCGCACGTCTCGGCATGCTTTATTACGTATTTCCCATGCAGGAGAAATTCCACGAAAGCGTCATTGATAAGTTCGCAGATACTTATCTCCACGGAGGCACACCGAACCCGTGTATCGACTGCAACCGTTTCCTGAAATTCTCCGCCCTTCTCGATAAGGCAAGAGAACTTGGCTGTGAATATATCGCAAGCGGTCACTATGCACGCAGAGAGCAGGATCCGGAGACAGGACGTTTTATCCTCAGGAAAGGACTCGACCCGACCAAGGATCAGAGCTATGTGCTCTACGCCATGACTCAGGATCAGCTTGCCCACACACTCTTCCCGCTCGGCACCTACACCAAGAAAGAAATCCGACAGATCGCGCAGGAGCAGGGCTTCATCAATGCTGACAAACCGGACAGCCAGGATATCTGCTTCGTTCCGGACGGTGACTATGCGTCCTTCATCGAGCAGTACACCGGACAGGCTTCCGAACCTGGCGACTTCGTTGACAAAGAAGGTAAAGTCCTCGGCAAACACAAAGGTCAGATCCACTACACCATCGGTCAGCGCCGTGGTCTTGGTATTTCCGCACCGGAATCTCTCTATGTCTGCGGCAAATCCCTGGATACCAATAAGGTCATCCTCGGAGGTAAGGATGACCTTATGAGTAATTACTGCTATATCAACGATATCAACCTGATCCCATGGGATCATCTGGACAAACCGATCCAGTGCAAAGTCAAGACACGCTACCGTCAGCCGGAACAGCCAGCAACTGTTGAGCAGCTTGGAGACGATCTCATCAAGATCACCTTCCAGGAGCCGCAGAGAGCTGTCACACCTGGACAGGCTGCCGTTCTCTACGACGGAGATATGGTACTTGGCGGAGGAACGATCCTCAGCGAAGAAGCCGCAGCAAAAGCAGTCGCTTCCACCAATTAATTTCAGCCCATCTGTACGATTACATGATATTCTTTTTTACCGGGGATCAGAGGAATCTGGCTGGATTCCGAGAAGTTCCTGCGACAGATTCACAAACGTCCACGCTGCGGTCCCTGTCAGCCAGCTTTTTTTTGCCTCGCCAAACCGCGGTGCATCTGCTCCTGCCACCATCTGTGAATATACATATGGTTCCGTTCTGTGGATGTCGCTGATCTCCTCGATGCAGGACGGACAGATCTTGCGGTAAATTTCAAATGCGCGGTCTCCTCTTCCGA
>NZ_FR886757.1:2249-6667 GCF_000436615.1 Blautia sp. CAG:237 | reverse complement strand
TCCTCTTCCGATCATTGTCTCTGCGATCGAGATCCACGGATTATTATGACAGAAGATTCCTGCATTTTCCTTGTATCCCGGCGGGTAAGATGTGATCTCGCCAAGTTCCAGATGATATCTGGTGTATGCCGGCTGCAGAAGCATGATGCCATATTTTGTCTCGAGATGTTTCTGTACAGAATCGAGAGCTTTTTCTGCCTCTGCTGCCAGTTTTTCCCTGTCTGTACATCTGCAGATCTCTGCAAATTCCCTGCCATATTTTACAAACATTGCCGCGATAAATACCGACTCTGCCACCGATCCCTCAGAAGGTCCTGTCGTCTGGAAAGGTTCACCCGGCTCACTGGAGAAGCAGTTCAGGTTCAGACAGTCATTCCAGTCCGCCCTTCCGATCAGTGGAAGTCTGTGCGATCCGAGATGTGTCACAGTAAACTGGAAAGACCGGTTCAGATGCTCAAACAGAGGCTCTTCGGTTCCCTTTTTGCAGTCAAACGGCACTGGCTCATCCAGGATCTCATAATCACCCGTCTCTTTGATGTATGCCGCCACTGCCGCGATCAGCCACAGCGGGGCATCGTTAAATCCACTTCCAATTCTCGACCTGTTCTACAAAGCAGTCGTAGAAAAATATCCAGAACTTACTTACTAAGCCCCACAACCAACGTGCCTGCCTGACCATCAGGCGGGCACGTTTTACATTATGGAAAAGACTTATGGAGGACAAAAATGGCAAAGAATAATAACCATAAGGCGGTCAGCTATAACAAATGGGGTTATATCTTTCTGATACCGTTTGTAGTAGTATACCTCATATTCCAGCTTGTTCCGCTTATCACTACAATTTATAACAGCTTCTTTGAAAATTACAGATCGGGACTTACGCAGGTCGGACCGAACTTTGTGGGCTTTGCCAACTATGCAAAACTCTTCCAGGACGGTGAGATCTGGATCTATTTCAAAAACACGATGATCATGTGGGTGATGGGATTTGTTCCCAGATCCTGGTTTCCCTGCTCCTCGGTGCATGGTTTTCCAACCCTAGCCTCCGTCTTAAGGGACAGAGATTTTTTAAGACTGTGATTTACCTTCCGAACCTTATCATGGCATCTGCCTTTGCAATGTTGTTTTTTACCTTATTTGCAGACGGCGGTCCGATCAATGCCATGCTGGTCCATGCGGGGATCCTGAAACAGGCATATTCTTTTTTCAGCCACAAATGGAGTGCCCGGACGCTTGTTGCACTGCTGAACTTCCTGATGTGGTTCGGTAATACAACGATCCTTCTGATGGCAGGCATGATGGGCATTGACCCGTCACTCTATGGGGCTGCAGAAGTGGACGGTGCGACATCCTCCCAGATTTTTAGAAGGATCACTCTCCCGCTTCTCCGCCCGATCCTGATCTACGTTATGATCACATCCCTGATCGGCGGCATGCAGATGTTTGACGTACCACAGATCCTTACAAACGGAACCGGTGATCCGATGCGTTCCACCATGACACTGATCATGTACCTGAACAAGTATCTGTTCAGCAAGAACTACGGCATGGGCGGTGCACTGTCCGTATTCCTGTTTGTCATCACAGGGCTTCTGAGCCTGATCGTATTCCGTTTCAACCAGACAAGAAAAAAACACTTCCTGTACTGATCGCACAGCTTCGAAGTGCAGATTTCCTGAAGTTTGATATGGGACAGGTTTATGTGATGATCGCATTTTCCATCTTCCCGGTTATCATCGTGTACATCCCGCTTTCCCGGTTTATCGTATCAGGCGTTGCGCTTGGCGGTGTAAAGGGGTAAAACAGCGCACTCTCAGCCTAAATTTGGGACATGTCTTTCAGAATGTCTATTGCATACCCTTTCGGTTTGTGATTTAATTAAAAGTAACGATAATACAGACTGAAACGTGTCTTTTTCGTCTGTATTCCACAACTTTTCTATCGAAGGGATATCAAAATGACAGCAAAAACTTCTCGAATTGTTATAAAGACTTTTATAAAGACTGCGCTCAAAGATTCCGATGAATCTCCGGAGCGATGCACCCGAAATCTCGTAGATATGGCACTGAACTTTGCAAACGGCCGGTTCCAGCAGTCTTTTTTTGAAATATCACGTGCAATGCTGAACAACGAAAACAGCCCTTATTATCCACTGATCGAGGATATCCTCAAGCACATGGATAAGGAGAAACTGATCGACTTTGGTCTGAATATCGGTTACAATGGCTGCACGACAGGCGCGCACATGATCCGTAAACTGAAACGCACAGAGGATATCAATGTTCCATGGCTGCTTTCACTGGTCATCGATACTTCCCTGCCGGATTTTATTACAAAATATGATTCTGTACTGAAACAGGGCAAGGAACTTGGAATCTACACTTACTTCCTCTATACGAAGGATGATCCCGCAGAAATACTTCCTCTTATCCAGAATAACCCGGACTGTGCGATCATCCTTCTCTGTGATCCTTCCAGAATAACAGAAGAGCTCGCAGAAAAATCTGAAGCACTGAACAACGTCTTGTTCGCAGTGAAATACGATGATCAGGCAGAGGCAGCCTGCCTCGTACTCAGAGACCATCGTCTCCTGTACTCTCTGTATCATCTCTATTCTGAGGAAGACCGTGATGAGATCCTGGCCGGCACTTACTTCCGTTTTGCAGAAGAAATGCACTGCCCGTTCGCCGCTGTTTTCAGCAATGTGGACTGCTCCATTGAAACCCGCCACGCCATCTACCAGAAAATAACCGAAGACCGGAGTGCCCAGCGATACCGCACGATCCCACTGGATCTGTTCTGCGATACAGAAGTGATCGGAAATATCATCTCTTCTCCGACCAGTGTCGTCGGCTTCGGACCTGACGGTACGCTCTATACACCTGGCAGAGAAGTTTTCAGGACACCGTACAACCTCTTTGACCAGCCACTGAAAGAACTTTTTACCAAAGCACTTTAACTCCACCAAAAAAGCCTTATTCATTCGTTTGCTGAGTGAATAAGGCTTATATTTTTGTACTTTTATGCGTCAAGTCTTTCCTGTGTCTTGATGATCACTTTGATGCAGGATTTGAGTAATTTCACAAATTCCTTCGGTGGTACCGGATTTCTCTCTGAGATCCATCTGCCGAACGCGCAGATGATCGCATCATTCCAGAAGTTTACATAAAAATCCGTGTTCGTCTGATCTCCAAGGATTTCTTTGATATCCTCTGCCATGACCGGTCCTACGATATCCCGGAAATGATTGGAAAACGAATTCTGATCTTCTACTTTCATGACTTTCCTGTAAAAATCTTTATTTTCATAAAAATAATCGCAGAGATGAAGGACACTGTCCCATCCGATCAGATCTACGCCAAGCTGTACGTGGCTCAGATACTCCACATCAAAGATCCAGTTCACAAGGTCAAACTTGTCCTTGAAATGATAGTAGAAACTTTTGCGGTTCATATTGCATTTTGCACAGATATCTGAAACGGTGATCTTACTGAATGGGGTAGATTCCATCAATTCCTTTAATGCCGATGCCAGTGCACGCTTCGTAATATTAGAGTCTGCCACGATAGTACCTCCTTCTTACATTTCTGTTGCAAATAATGCTGCACCAAGAGCTCCGCAAAGCTGTGATTTATCGCTGATCACCAGCTTCGTTCCCAGTCTCTCCTCCAACGTTTTGACAAGACCCTGATTCTGTGCAACACCGCCAGTCATCATATATGCCTCTTCCCCTCCGACACGTTTCACGAGGGAGGCTGTTTTGGCCGCAACCGCCTTATTCAGTCCATGGACGATGTCATCGGTTGCTTTGTTCTGTGCGATCAGGGAAACCACCTCTGATTCGGCAAAAACTGTGCACATACTGGAGATCGTAATATCCTCCTGATAGGAAAGTCCTACTTTACTGAGTTCATCCAGGTTCATTTCCATGGTTTTTGCCATCATCTCCAGGAATCTTCCTGTTCCGGCGGCACATTTGTCGTTCATGACGAAGTTTTTGACAGAACCGTCATCATTCAGGCGGATAACTTTGCTGTCCTGCCCGCCGATATCGACGACCGTTCTGACAGATGGATCCAGGAAATGGGCGCCCCTTGCATGGCAGGTGATCTCTGTGATACTCTTGTCGCCATCAGAGATCGCAGTTCTTCCGTATCCTGTGGTCACGACTGCATCGATGTCTTCTCTGTTAAGGTTAGACTGTCTGAGTGCTTCTTCCAATGCACGCTCCGCGCCATTCGCGGCCCCTGCTCCTGTCGGCATGATCACGCTGGAAACAATCTTTTTGTCTCTGTCCAGGATCACAACATCCGTGCTGGTAGAACCACTGTCGATTCCTGCAAAATATCCTTTACCCATGGTTTTCTCCCTTCTCGTTTCTGTCTCTATGTTCAGGCTCTCTGCAAAAGCCTCCAGAC
>NZ_FR886757.1:0-2216 GCF_000436615.1 Blautia sp. CAG:237 | reverse complement strand
CGTGTGCTCAGCTGCCCGCTGCTCTGCACGGTATAATCCGATTCGATCTTGAGGAGCGGCACATCGGTATGGCCTTTGATATCAGAATATTCAAAGCTGTAAAAATCACAGAACTTTACGGTATGATAAATGATCCCCTTTAAAGATGGATCCTGATAAAGCTGTTTACGGCCTGCATGATCCATCATGCGCATGCACGGGATCTGGTGAAGAAGTTCCTCCGCATACCATTCCATAAGCTGGTCAAAGTCCAGATCTGCTTCCGGGAGGGTGTCTCCCACAGAACGGTTGTTGACACAGGTCTCATTCACTACAGGAAGCGGCATGGCATCCTGTGTCATCTGAAAAAGTTCATTTCCCATTCTTGCTCCGAGAACTGCAAGATGCGGATCCTGCGTTCTCTTTTTTGGATGAAAAGCTTTGAGAAATTTCTCTTTATTGAAGGTAGTTCCTTTATATTCACCGTAGGCTCTTACAAGATCTTTTAACTGTGCTGCAGTTCTCTCATGGCTGCAGCTCGTATCGCAGTGAAGCATATCCACCATATACAAAAAATCCATCTCGCCGCTGTCTTCCAGAATGTCATAGACGCTTCGGATCGTATCGCAGCAGTTGACCAGGACCAGTTCTTTTACTTTGCCTGCCAGAACTGCTTCAAGGACTGCCTTTCCAAATCCACAGATATTCGGATGTGCTACCTGCTCTGCCAGATCAAATCCCTCCGGCATATCATTCAGGATCTCGCACTCACCTCCAAGGGCTTCAAGAAGTTCTACCGGTGTATATTTACAGACATAATATGTTTTATTCATGATCAAAATCCCCCAGCATCTCCAGAAATGCTCCCAGTCTCGTGGAAGTCTGTCCTTCTCCGCCATGGCTCCTGTCACAGCCATCTCCATCCAGGATCAACAGTGGGATCCCTGCTTCCTCAAAGCGTTTCTTGGCGATTCTGGAACCTCCAAGGGTATGCTTGCATCCCCAGTGATTGAACCAGACAACACCGTCTGCTCCCGCCTGTTTTGCATGACGGATCCCTGCTTCGATTCTCCGTGAAACGGGACCATTCAGGGCATGATATACAAGGCGCAATGCCATCTCCTCATAAGGATCCTCGGAATGCTTCGTGATGTCCGCCACCTGTGCAAGCTCACATCCTACGATCTGTGCCTCCTCTTTCAGAAGAAGTGCATCTTTCACGGCTTCTGACCAGAACGGGATCGTATGCATCCAGTAGATGTGTCTGCCTTTTTTGGCAGGGGCTTTGCTGACATCTTCAAGAAGTTTTTGTGTATAAAGTTCTTCTTCCTCTGTTCCAAGAAGAATGTTGTTTGTCATTCCGCTGTAAAGCGGAGAAACAAGGTCTGAAGGTATGTATTTATCTGCTCTTGCGCTCTGGAACTTATCATAATTCTGCAATGTCCTCCGGCTTCTTGCAAGACGTTCCTTCAGTTTTGATTCATCAATCGTTCTGCCGGTCACTTTCTCAAGGAAAGGAACCAGCGCCCGAAGCTGTGTTGCTACATAAGACACATTTGCCGGTGTCTGTGCAGATGGTATATCAATAGAAAAAACCGGGATGTCAAAAAACTCTGCCAGTCTGTGAAATGTAAGAAGGTTTGCGTCACACGCCAGGTTCGTATAAACGATACATTTTGGTTTCGGAAGAAGCCCCTTCTCTGCCGCTCCGATAAATGTCTTGTGGTAGCTGCAAAGCGTTTCTGAAATTCCAGAATCCTCTGCTCCCTGAAGAAAAGGTCTCTCTACCTGTGATGCCGCAAGATAGCAGGAAAAGCTTTCTACATTGTATGGATACAGTCCTGCCTCCTGAAGCAGTTCGCACGGAGTAAATACACTTACCATAACCGAACTTTCTGGATGCTTCAGCGGCTGTGTCATAACGTTCATCATCATGCCGGCCAGATACTGATCCGATGGATTCAACTGCCCTTCTGGAAGAAAACGAAATTTCAGGTTCTGCGCTTCCCATCCTGTCTTTAAAAGCCACCTCGCTCTTTCCGGTGACGTTTCACACCATTTCTCTATGTAATTTCCAAATGTCTTCACTATCTCCATATTTTGGTCTGACCGCCTTTCTTCCAAACAGTATATAGCAAATCATCGTTTATGACAAGCAAAAAAAACTTCAATCCAATTTGGATTGAAGTTCATATCACTGCCGCAGACCGGAATCGAACCGGTACGGGTATCACTAC
>NZ_FR886756.1:0-765 GCF_000436615.1 Blautia sp. CAG:237 | reverse complement strand
GGGGGAGCTTCGGCCTTCGCAACTTCGAGATGCTCCCCTTCAGGGTTTTCATATTTTACAAAATATCATTTTCCTTGCTTTATAAAGCAAAACCAAACCTTTTACAATCCGCTTTTATTAGAAAAGTCCAGTGATCTTGCCAGTCTCATCAACATCAATACGTTCTGCAGCAGGTACTTTCGGAAGACCTGGCATTGTCATGATCTCGCCGGTCAGGGCTACGATGAAGCCTGCTCCTGCGGAGATCTTGAGGTTACGTACGGTTACTTCGAAATCTGTCGGAGCACCGAGTTTGGTCTGGTCATCGGTCAGGCTGTACTGTGTCTTAGCCACACAGATCGGGCAGTTGCCGAAGCCGAGTGCTTCAAGCTGTTTTGCCTGTTTCTGTGCGTTTGCTGTGAGAACCACTTTCTTGCCGCCGTATACTTTCTGTACGATCTGGTTCAGTTTATCCTCGATGGAGCCTTCCAGTTCGTATGCATAAGTAAAGTCGTTTGGTTCTTCTACGAGGCGAAGAACTTCTTCTGCAAGTTTGATTCCGCCTTCTCCGCCTTTTGCCCATACTTCAGAAAGAGCTACGTTTACGCCGAGTTCTTTGCACTTAGCTTCTACGAAGTCAAGCTCTGCCTTGGTGTCGGTCGGGAATGCGTTGATGGCAACTACGCAAGGAAGTTTGTATACGTTCTTGATGTTGCTTACATGTTTCAGAAGGTTCGGGATACCTTTTTCAAGAGCTTCCAGGTTTTCGTTGTTGAGGTCAGCTTT
>NZ_FR886755.1:27707-43060 GCF_000436615.1 Blautia sp. CAG:237 | reverse complement strand
AAATCAGAGATTTAAGTGGTGGGAGCATGTCACTTTTCCTTCTGAATTATTTGAATTTTCTGACAAGATCTGTATAAAGGATGTTAATGCCGATTTCATCCCCTCTGGAATATTTTCAGGAAAATCAATTGCTCCGTCAATCTCTTTATTTTCTATCTCAAACTGCATTTCTTCTATGCCAAAATCAGCAGCCTTTGCATATTCCGAAATTGCATTCAGCATATTGCTGTCTCCTGAATATTCCAGTAACTGCTGTGGAATATCTGTGCAGTCTCTCGAGAAAAAAATATCTTCTCGAAACCATTTCATAGCTTTCGTGCAAACTGCATCGTTCATTGTACATGCAACAGAAAAGAACAACTGATTCTCTGCCACCGTCTCGCTGATCAGTTTTCTTCGGGCTTTATCTTCTGTAAAATTAAATTTCTGCTGTTCTCTTGAAAATACTAAGGCTTTCTGCCCCTTCGGTGCATGATATAAAGATTCTCTTATAATTTTTTCCTTTGTTGCCTCAAATGAGTACCAGTATTTAATACCATCAGCAATGTAGTCAAATGCAAACTCTGTTGGATTATTTGCAGAATAATCATCAAGTAAAAACGGTACCACCGGCACAGAAGCTTTTTCATGCTGTATTCTCTGTGCATTACGGATAAACTGCACTCCCAGTCAGAAAGCTCGTATTACATTACTTTTACCACCACCATTTTTTCCGTAAATGGCAGCCCCCGGTAAAAGTTTCATCTTATTTTGTTCAATCAGGCTTTTTTTGAAAGAGCTAAGCCCTACTGCTTCCATTGAAAGAACTGCCTCGTCTCTGAATGATCTGTAATTTTTGAATCGAAATTCTATCAGCATAATTTTCACCTCTGATTACAGTATATCCATTTTTTAGAAGAAATACGATTGATTTTATTCATTATTTTAATTTTTTTGGCTTGATTTTCAAATATACATTTTTATAAAAAACGCCAGCCTGAGTCTTATTGAAATATCAATATATAACCCAAGCTGGTGGCTTTTTTACATCGTTCTGTTTTACTGTAACTCAATCCCCCAGATCTTGCAGTCCCTCGTACCAACAACCGCCATATTATCATATACCGCAGGGGAGGCTTCGATGACGCCGTCGCTGATGGACAGGGTATCATTAAGTTCTCCTGTTTTGCCATCGAGGAGACGGACATCGCCGGTGCTGTTGCAGTAGAGGACTTTGCCGGTTCCGTCTTCGTTGTAGACGCAGACCGGTGAAGACCAGGCGTAGGAAGAGGAGTCTTCCCAGGCTTTGGAGCCGTCGGATTTCTTAAGGCAGGCAAGAACGCCGGAAGCGTTGTCGGAAGTCTTGGAGACTGTGACATATATGTAATCGGAAAGGCTGTTTTTGCCACAGGCGATCGTGGACTGGACACCGCCGGAAACGCCGTCGTCTGTGTAGCATTCATAATCTGTGTGCCAGATGATCTCTCCTGTCTCTGCATCGATCTTCCAGATTGGGATGGTCGCAGAATCATTGCTTCTCCATCCCAGACGGAAGGAGGTACTTACATACAGGTAAAGATGACCATTCTCAATTTCCAGAACCGGTGTGGAGTTGGAATCGTCCAGGGTATCCTGTACCCATACAAGCTCCAGTGTGTTAAGATTCAGGCACATCAGGTTTCCACCGTTGTCTGCCATAAATGCATAACCCTTATAAACAGCTGCGCTGTCCTCCATACCGATCCAGAAGGATTCTGTACTGGATCTTGTTCCGTAATAGCGCCATTTCACGATCTTACCCGGATTGATGGACAGAGAGCCTGTCTCCTTATCATAGCTGGTATTCAGCTTGATGAGATACAGGATCCCATTTTCTCCCGGATAGATCAGAGTGTCTGTCTCTTCATCGACCAGTGCGGAACCGTCGAAGAAACTTAAAGAACCTCGAAGGGAAAACTCATCATTGTCCCCAAATGTGTACATAACACTGCAGTCGATCAGATTGACAACAAAAACTCTAGCAGTTCCCTCGTCGCTGTTATATCCAGCCCCGATATACATGATCGGGTATCCTCGCGGATCGAGTGCACCTGCACCTTTGAAGGTGTAGCCCAGATACAGAGGATCACGTGTTTTTTCTCCTGTTTTGAGATCGAGGAAATAAACATTTCCGTCCATGCAGGCGTAGATCACTTCCACCAGATCGTCGTCTGCCTTGGCTTTTTCTGTCATGTTCATATGTGCTTTAACTTCTTTTGGCCATTTCATCATCAATGGCTGTCCGGTCCAGCCGCTTCCGGTCCAGACTGTGTCGCCGGAGGCAAGGGAACCTGTATCTGCTGACCATTTTCCATTAAGTTTATAGTCGGTCATATTTGCATAACCATGTGTAGGATTATCACGGAAACTGTTTCCTCTGAATGTAACAATTCCGTCCACATCTGTATAATCTTCTCCTACATTAAACTGAATATCTCCATCCGGCTGATAATCAGAAATATTTTCAAGCTGATTTCCATCTACTTCTATATTTGTATAGCTGATCAGATTCTCCGGCTTTGTTGAATCTACGCAGTGAGGTTCAAAAGCAATCTCCTTTGTCTCTTCCATTTCAACAACATCTTCCTCTGCTTTGGCACTTTTGGCCATAGCCTCTTTGGCTTTCTTACCATCAGATCCTTTTCCTGATGAAAAAATCCTGCTTCCTGCAAGCCCAAGCAGGAATACCAGAATCAGGATGCCTGCGATCTTAACCTGCGGTTTCAGACGGAAGTGTCTTCTTCTGCGGCGGCTTCGCTGTCTGGAAGCGGTAGAATGATGTACTGCTGCCTGATTCGGATGTTTTCTCGTATCCTGCTGGTGATGATTTCCTCCCGGACGGGCAGACTTCGGTGCTGCCGCCTTTTTTCTTGATGAAGCCTGGACAGGTTTCGCCTGATACCGGCTCTGTCTGACATGTGTATTTCTTTTCTGTTCCATTACTCCCTCCTCAAAAAATCTGCCATATTTCGGCACAAACTCTTCCCATTATACAACAAAAATCCCGGAGAATCAAATCCTCCGGGACAATACCTTATTAATTTTTCGGAAATCTCTGACAGCCTGTCTGCCGATTCCGAAGATCTTTTTCATGTTGATGGAATTCACTCCACCCTGTCTCGGGCGGAAGGTAATCGGGATGTATTTGACCTTACAGCCTTTCTTTGCATAGATCACAGAAAGAATGACATTGGAAAGATTGAAATCCTTCGGGATAAGGCCGATATATTTCTGAAGTGTCGATGCTTTCATCAGACGGAACGGGGTGTTGGCATCTGTCACAGAAACTCCAAAACAGACACGGATGACCAGACGAAGTGTCCTGGTGACAAAGACACGGTTTCCTCCATCCTGACGTTTGTTTCTCCAGCCGATGACCATATCGTAGGATTCCTTCTGTTTCCAGAATGGTTCAAACTCCTCCGGAAGTGTCTGTCCGTCAGAATCTGTCTGGAATATGTAATCTGCTCCATGTTCCAGTGCATAATGATATCCATACAATACGGTTGCTCCATGACCGCCATTCGGCTTGGTCAGAGGCTCAAATAATGGATGTGTCCTGGCATACTCCTGCATGATCGCATAAGTGTCATCCTTACTTCCATCATCGATCACGACCAGACGGGACTCTCCACCGCCGGAATGCTTCTCTACCACCGGATACCAGTCATCCAGTACCTTATAAATGTTATCGCGCTCGTTATATGCCGGGATAACGATATATAACTTCTCTCCTGCTGCACTCACTATATAAACTCCTATATATTATCTGCGGACAAGTTCCCTGGTGATCTCCTCCCAGGTCACACCTTTCTCCACCATCAGCACCATAGCGTGGTACAGAAAATCAGAAATCTCATATTTGATTTCTTCTTTGTCCGGATTTTTTGCTGCAATCACGATCTCTGTGCACTCCTCACCAACTTTCTTGAGGATTTTATCGATTCCTTTGTCAAAAAGATAATTCGTATAAGAACCTTCCTTCGGATGAACCTTACGGTCTGCGATCACATCATAGACCTCCTGGAAAACCCTGAGCGGGTTCGTATCGTCATATTCTTTCTTCATGAGTTCTTTAAAGAAACAGGATCTGCTTCCTGTATGGCAGGCTGCACCAATCTGATCTACCTTTGCGAGAATTGTATCATTATCGCAGTCTAAATGCAAGGATTTCACATACTGAAAATGACCGGAAGTCAGTCCTTTTATCCAGAGTTCCTGGCGGCTGCGGCTCCAGTAGGTCATTTTTCCTGTTTTTACCGTCATATTGAAGGCATCTTCGTTCATGTAGGCAAGCATCAGCACCTGATCTGTCTTGTAATCCTGGACGATGACCGGCACCATCCCGTCGCTGTTCAGCTTGAATTCAGACCAGCTGATCGCGCTCTCGTAGGTGTTGACAGCAATCCCCGCTTCCTTACAGGTCTGTTTAAACTCATTGAGATCCAGTTCCAGGGCACTGATAAAACTTCCACTTAAGCCTCCGACCAGAGGATCTGAAAGAAGTTCCTGTAATGCTTTCGTATTTCTTTCCTCCGTATGAAGGATCACCGGCAGGCTGGAAGTTTCCTCCATATTCGGAACTGCATCCAGGGCAAGGATTCCGGATGCAAATTCATGGATCTGTTCTCTGTGATCATTATATTCCTCCGAAGAAGAAATGCAGACCAGCATCTTCTCCCTTCCAAAACGTCTGGACACTTCTCCGAGAAGTTCCACATTGCTGTCTTTGGCAAAATTCAGAACAACTTTTGCACATCCGGCATAGATCAGTTTCTTGACATCCTCTGCACGGTTGATATTTCCGGCTGCCATGACCGGTACCTCAGATGCCGCACAGATCTCCTTGATCCGCGCGATCGCATGCTCATGCTCCTCATCACCGGAAGAAAAGTCAAAGACCAGAAGTTCATCTGCACCGTTGTCACTGTAAAAACGTGCCAGTTTCTCTACATCGCCGTCGCCAAAAAGATTTCTCTGTCCGAATCCGGTGACCGCCCTGCCTGCCTGCAAATATAAACAGGGAATCAGTAGTTTTTTGCTCATAAGATCATCCTCCCTGCCTTACAGACTTCCCTTGGTGGAAAGTACATCTGTGATCCTCGGGTCAAAAGAAGTTGCCTGATCCAGTGCCTTGGCAAAACTCTTGAACATTGCCTCCGCCATATGATGGCTGTTTCCGCCTGTCAGCACCTTAATATGCAGGTTCATTCCACAGGAATAAGAGATCGCATAGAAAAATTCTTTCACCATTTCTGTCGCCATATCTCCGATCTTTTCTGAGGTAAATTCCGCATCCCAGGAGAAATACGGACGGCCGGACAGATCGACTGCACAGAGGACAAGTACTTCATCCATCGGAAGAATGCAGCTTCCGTAGCGGCGGATGCCTTTTTTGTCTCCGACTGCTTCTTTGATCGCATTGCCGAGAACGATTCCGGTGTCCTCGATCGTATGGTGATCATCTACATTCAGATCCCCATGTACACGGACGCTTAAATCAAAAAGTCCGTGACGTGTAAATCCGTCAAGCATGTGGTCAAAAAAGCCCACGCCTGTCTCAATATCTGAATATCCGGTTCCGTCCAGAACCAGTTTCAGTTTGATCTCTGTTTCCTTTGTATTGCGTTCTACAGATGCTTCTCTGGTCATTTAGTCCTCCTACTGTTCTTCATCCTCAAAACGGACAGCGATAGAATTTGCATGTGCTGTCAGCTGTTCTGAAGTTGCAAACTGTTCGATATCTTTGTGGATCTCACGTAATGCTTCTCTTGAATAGTATACGATGCTTGATTTCTTTACAAAATCATCTACAGAAAGAGCAGAGAAGAACTTCGCTGTTCCGTTTGTCGGCAGTACGTGGTTCGGTCCTGCAAAATAGTCGCCCAGCGGCTCGGAACTGTTCTCTCCGATAAAGATCGCACCGGCATTTCTTACTTTCATCATGACTTCAAACGGGTTGGCAGTCACGATCTCCATATGTTCAGATGCAATGGCATTTGCTGCCTCGATCGCCTTGTCCATATTTTCGGCGATCAGGATGTAACCGAAGTTATCCAGGGATTTCTGGATGATCTCTTTACGGGAAAGGATCTTGACAAATCCATCTACTTCCTCGCTGACTTTTGCTGCAAATTCTCTGCTTGTTGTGATCAGGATCGCGGAAGCCAGTTCGTCATGCTCTGCCTGGGACAGAAGGTCTGCTGCCACATATCTAGGATTTGCAGTCTCATCTGCAAGAACCAGGATCTCACTTGGTCCTGCGATAGAGTCAATGCTGACATAACCGTAAACAGCTTTCTTTGCAAGAGCTACGAAAATGTTTCCAGGTCCTACGATCTTGTCTACCTTCGGGATGCTCTCTGTTCCGTATGCAAGTGCTCCGATCGCCTGTGCACCGCCGACTTTGTAGATCTCATCTGCACCGGCTTCTTTTGCCGCTACCAGAGTGGATGGATTGACTTTGCCGTCTTTTCCCGGAGGTGTGGTCATAACGATCTGGTCTACACCTGCAACCTTGGCAGGTACGATGTTCATAAGTACAGAAGACGGATAGACAGCCTTGCCGCCAGGAACATAAACGCCGACTCTCTCAAGCGGTGTCACTTTCTGTCCGAGCATGGTTCCCTTGGCTTCTGTGGTGAACCAGCTGTTCTGTCTCTGTTTCTCGTGATAGCTTCTGATATTTACCAATGCTTTGCGGATCACTTCGATCAGGGCCGGATCTACTGCTTCATAAGCTTCTTTGATCTCTTCCTCTGTAACGCGGATGGTTTCTTTAGTAACTTCCGTCTTGTCAAATTCCTTTGTGTATGCAAAAAGAGCCTCGTCGCCTTTTTCCTTTACATTCTTAAGGATCTCATCAACTGCGGATTCAAATTTCCCGTAATTGTTCGGGCTTCTTTTGAGAAGATTTTCGAGAATATCTTTTGTGCTTTCTTTTGTCAGTGCTACTGTACGCATTGTCATCATCCCTTCTGTCAACAGTATTATTTATCGACCACTACATTTCTCAGGTCGCTGATCAGTTTGTGGATCCGTTCGCCTTCCATCTTCATGCTGACCTGGTTTACGACCATTCTTGCAGAAAGCGGGCAGACTTCTTCAAGGACCTTGAGGCCGTTTTCACGGAGTGTGCTTCCTGTCTCTACGATATCTACGATCACTTCGGACAGGCCTACGATCGGTGCAAGCTCGATGGAACCATTTAATTTGATCAGCTCTACGGTCTGGTGTTTCTGATTGTAAAAATAATCCTTGGCGATGTTCGGATATTTGGTCGCCACACGGATCAGCTGGTTATTATGTAAAAGCTCTCTGGCACTCTCCGGTCCGCAGACGCACATGCGGCATTTACCGAAACCTAAGTCCATGACTTCATATAATTTTCTTCCTTCTTCAAGGATGATATCCTTTCCTGTCACGCCGATATCTGCTGCACCGTACTCTACATAGGTCGGTACGTCAGGACCTTTTGCAAGGAAAAAGCGGAGTTTCAGTTCTTCATTTACAAAGATCAGTTTGCGGGAACTCTTGTCTCTCATCTCCTCGCAGGTGATCCCGATCTGCTCCAGCATATCCAGAGTCTTCTCGGCAAGTCTTCCTTTTGTCAGGGCAATCGTCAGGTATCTCATATCAGTCTTCCTCCTTCTCACAGCGCAGGGCTACGCAGGTTCCCTCTTTACGAAGTCTCTGTGCTTCCAGGATCGCTTCTCTTCTGTTCTCTTCTGTGTAAGTGAGGACTACAGGAGCCTCATCCTTTGCAACTTCGATCTTCTGTCTGGAAAGTGCCATCAGAAGGGTGTCAACAACGATGACAAAACCGATGGATGCTGCCGGTTTGCCGAAATGTTTCAGAAGTTCGTTGTAACGGCCGCCCTTGACTACCGGCTCACCGATCCCATAAGTGTATGCCTGGAAAATGATCCCTGTGTAGTACTGGATCTTGCTGAGCATGCCGAAATCAAAACTTACGTATTTCTCATAACCGTAAACTTTGAGGATCTCATAGATCTCCTCCAGACGCTCTACTGCTGCAAGCGCGCATGTGTTGTCAGTCAGGCTTCTTGCCTTTGCAAGTACTTCGCTGGTCCCGAACAGGTGTGGAAGTTCAAGGAATGCTTTTTCCAGAGATTCAGAAAGTTTCTGTTCTTTTACCAGATCTTCTACGCCGAAGTAGTTCTTCTGGGAGATCAGGGAGCGGAGACGCTCTTCTACTTCTTCCTCTAATCCCGCATCTTTGAGAAGGGATTTGAAGTAATCTACCTGTCCTACACTGATCTGGAATTCGGTAAGTCCTGATGCAAGAAGGCTCTCGATCGTCATCGCAAGAAGTTCTGCATCTGCCTCCGGAGAATCATCTCCGATACGCTCAACGCCCATCTGTGTGGTCTCTTTGAGACGTCCCTGATAGCTTGAATTGTTTACAAATGTATTTCCGGTATAGCACAGTGTCACTACCTGCTGATCCGGGTTAAAATAAGTCGCACATGCTCTGGATACGGACGGTGTGAAGTCAGGTCTCAGTACCAGAGTGTTTCCTTCTCTGTCAAAAAATTTATAAAGATCTCTGGAAGGAACGGTTCCTACCTCTTTGCTGAACACCTCAAAATATTCGATGCTCGGTGTCTCTATCTCTTCATATCCGTAGGAACGGAATACCTTGTAGATCTCCGCCTGCAGATGATGCTTCTGGCTGCACTCTCCATTGTAAATATCACGTACACCCTCTGGTGTATGAAAAATACGCTGCATATTTTATCCTCCTCGCGGGCAGCCATACGCTTTAGTATGCTACCATGTTACTATGTAAAACACTAACGATTATAGTGGATATTTCCATGCTTGTCAATCCCGCATTTTGAGATCCTGCTGGATTCCTTCCAGATATGGCACCAGAAATCCGCTCTGCTTCGGCAGATAAAACTCTTCTTTCAGTTCTTCTCTTCGGAAACTTTTGCGTCCGCCATCCTCCATGCGCTTCCAGAATAGCATAAGGTCGCGGAATGGAAGATAATAAAAACGATCTGCATGACTGAAAAAAATAAGAAAGAATGCGATGCCGCCCTGCTGCTCAAACGCCTCCATAAAAGATACCTGATGAGAATGGACGTTACTTAAAGGAAACGTATCCACACAGCATTCCTTGGCATCGAAACAGACCGGGATCCCCTGTACTGCCCCGATATAATCCACGGTACTTTTCTGCTCAAAATAGGCAAGTGTGATGTGCCGGTTTTCTTTGTCCATACGGACCGGAGTGATCGGTGTCGGGATCTTCTGGATCAGAGCGAGCTTCTTCTCCGCATACTGTTCGTTGGTACGATTGACAAGGTCTTCGAGTGTTGAACCTCGAAGACCTCTGCTGTTCCATGTTGCCATTGTTTATTCCAGAACCTTGATGGATGGATAATATCTGATGATTGCTTTGCCGACGATCTCATCATAAGTCACGAACGTATTGCTCCAGAATCTGGAATCCTTGGAATGCTCGCGGTTATCACCAAGCATGAAATAGCATCCCTCCGGCACAACGTACGGACCATAATTGCCGGTCGGTGTTTCCGGTACATGACTGTTTGCTTCTTCGTCCTCTTCGCCGTTGATAAAGACTTTGCCGTTTTTGATCTCAACGGTGTCTCCCGGAAGACCGATCAGTCGTTTGATAAAGAGCTGGCTCTCATCATCAGGATATTTGAAGATGATGATGTCGTAACGCTCCGGATCTTTCATTTTCTTGGAAACATGAGTTCCGAAGAAGTCAAAATTAATGCCATATGCCATACGGAAACCGAAGATACGGTCACCGGTCATGATCGTCTGCTCCATAGATTCAGACGGGATCTTTGCGTTGATAAGAACTACATTGTTTACGACCAGAACTACGACGATCACGATGATGAACATTTTGATGTAGTCCCAGACTTCATTCCAGATTTTCATAATAATTTCTCCCCTAACTTTTCTTCTTTTATGATACGCTCAAACTGTGCCGGCAGCGGTGCACGGAAGCATTTGCCGGACAGATCCGAAAGCCGTCCTTCCATTCCGTCTGGAAAACTCAGTCGGAAAGCATGCAGCAGCTGATGCTTCAGCTGGTATTTTTCCCTGTAACGGCGGTTGAATGCATCCTGTCCATATTTGGTATCTCCTGCCAGCGGATGCCCCTCAGAAGCAAGATGTGCACGGATCTGATGCGTACGTCCCGTGATCAGTCCTACTTTGAGAAGGGTCACTTCACCGTTATCCTCCAGCGGTTCGTAAACTGTCTCGATCGGCTGTGCTTCTTTCTGCTTTTGCTTATAGATCGCTACTTTATTCTGTTTCGTATCTTTGTACAGATAACCCTTGATGTGCTTCTTCTCGCGAAGGACTCCCTTTACAATACAGAGGTATTCCTTATGTACCGTCCGGTCGTGGAATAATTCTGAAAGTTCCTGAAGGCCTGCCAGAGACTTGCCTGCCGCGATGATGCCGCTCGTATTCTTGTCAAGACGGTTGCAGACAGACGGGCGGAACGTCCGCAGGTCTTCCTCTGTAAGCTCGCCCTTCTCCAGAAGATAGCCGATCACATACTCTACCATCGAAGGTTCCTTCGTATCATCTGGCTGCGAGAGCATCCCAGCCGGCTTGTTGATAAGAAGGACATCTGCATCTTCATAAAGTACATCCAGCGTCGTTACCGCTCTGGCGGCCTTGTCCTGCTGGCTGAATTTATCAAATGTCTCATCGCTCAAAAATAACTTTACCTGGTCTCCTGCTTCCAGCTTCTCGTTTCCGGTCGCCTTCTTACCGTTCAGTGTGATATTTTTTTTGCGGAGCATTTTGTAGAAAAAACTTTTCGGAGCATTCCGAAGAAGTTTGGACAGGTACTTGTCAAATCTCTGTCCTGCCTCATTGTCCCGAATCTGAAACTCCTTCATTTCTCTGTTCCTCTTTCTATCAGACACAGATCGCCAGGATCGTGTGCTTGATCAGTTCATTTCTGGAAAGTTCCGGATATTTCTCATCCGGGCGGAATTTAATTCCTTCTTCCAGGGATTCTCTGTGCTCGTTCATGGAATCCAGACGTTCCAGAAACTGCGGCAGTCTGGTAAAGATCTTGACATTTGCCTTGAATCCGTTGCCGCGGAGGATCTTCTGCGCCTCCTGTTCCATGAATGCGGCATCGATCTTTGGATCACTGCTGAAACCGACAACTGTGTTGCCGCAGATCGCAAATGCATCGATCGATGCGCTCTTCTCATAAAAAGTCATATACATTTCATAGGACATGACCAGTTCGCCCGCATGTTTACTGATTTCCTGATATACCTGCGGTGCGACCGGTTTTGCACGGAAGATCATGATCAGGCTTACTACAGATTTACATGCCGGAAGGCAGCCGACCACTGCGATCACAGTCCATACAGTCAGTCTGGTCTTAAAGTAGATCATTGCTGAAAAAAAGATCAGAAGCGGTGCTGCGAACAGAGCTGCCGTGATCAGAATGCGTTTCTTTTTTTCGGCGGCAATGTAGCCGTAGTCGCCCTTCCTTACTTTATTTTTATTGTTTGTTTTGCTCATCTATAAGCTCCTTATTTTTTCTTATGCGTATTGCGGATCGTTTTCTTTGCGGGCTTACGTCCCTGGTTCTGTGGCTTCCTGCGGTCTCCTCCTGATGGATTTCTGCCGGATTCTTTCCTTCGGTCTCTCTCCGGGCGGAGCAGACATTTCGGGCCGAAACCGACCAGATCCATGCGTCCTGCGATCTTGAGCCCCTCCAGTACAAGGCTTCTGTTTGCCGGGTTCTTATACTGCATCAGCGCACGCTGGATGGCTTTTTCATGCGGGTCACGCGGAATGTAAACCTTCTCCCCTGTAAGCGGATGGATACCGGTGTAATACATACAGGTGGAAAGGGTCGATGGAGTCGGGTAAAAATCCTGCACCTGTTCCGGTGTAAATCCAAGGTCACGCACGTATTCTGCAAGCTTCACCGCTTCCTTCATCGTACATCCCGGATGGGAGGACATAAAGTATGGGACGGCGTACTGCTTCTTGCCTGTCGCCGCGTTTGCCTTCTCATACTGATCCAGAAACTGCTGATAGACCTGATGGGATGGTTTTCCCATATAGTGAAGTACCTGGTCGGAAACGTGTTCCGGCGCGACACGAAGCTGTCCGCTTACATGGTATTTCACAAGTTCCTGCAAAAAAACTGGGCTTTTGTCCGCTACTACATAGTCAAATCGGACTCCGGAGCGGACGAAAACTTTCTTGACTCCGGAGATCTTGCGGAGTTTCCGAAGAAGTGCCACGTAATCGCTATGGTCTACGGTAAGGTTTCCGCACGGTTTCGGGAAAAGACACTGCCGGTTCTGGCAGACACCTTTGGTGAGCTGCTTCTGACAGGATGGCTGCCTGAAGTCTGCGGTAGGACCTCCGATATCATGGATATAGCCCTTGAAATCCGGATCATGAGTCATTTTTTTTGCTTCTTTGAGAATGGACTCATGGCTTCTCGTCTGGAGAATGCGTCCCTGATGGAACGTCAGAGCACAGAAATTACAGCCGCCGAAACAGCCCCTGTTGCTCGTCAGGCTGAATTTGATCTCCTCCAGAGCAGGGATTCCGCCTTTGGCGTCATACATCGGATGCCAGGTATTCTGATAGGGAAGGTCGTAAACATCGTCCATCTCCTGCTGGCTCAGTGGAAGTGCCGGCGGGTTCTGGATCACGCATCCTCGATTTCCGTAGCTCTCTGCCATCGGTCTGGCAGTAAACGGGTCGGTATTTCTGTACTGCTCGGCAAAGCTTTCGGCATAGGCTTTTTTGTCCGAAGATACTGTCTCATAGGACGGAAGGATGATCGGATCATAAGCGCGCGACAGATCTTTGCACTTATAAACGGTTCCCGGAATGAAAGTGATCTCATCTACCGGAAGGCCGCTCTGAAGCGCCTCCGCGATCTGGATGATCGAATGCTCTCCCATTCCATAAGAAATAAGATCCGCCCCGGAATCCAGAAGGACACTGCGGCGCACCTTGTTTTCCCAATAATCATAGTGTGCGAGGCGTCGAAGGCTTGCCTCGATCCCGCCCAGGATGATCGGTGTATGTTTATACGTCTGACGGATCAGGTTACTGTACACCACGGTAGGCATGTCCGGGCGCAGTCCCATCTCGCCGCCTGGTGAATAGGAATCCTTCTGGCGGTGTTTCTTGGAAACGGTGTAATGGTTCACCATGGAATCCATATTTCCGGCACTGACAAGAAAACCAAGACGCGGTTCGCCAAATACCTGGACGCTTTCTTTCTTACGCCAGTCCGGCTGTGGGATGATCCCCACGCGGTAGCCTCTGCTCTCCAGAAGTCTTGATATGATCGCTGTACCAAAAGAAGGATGGTCTACATAAGCATCTCCTGTCAGATAGACAAAATCCACCTGTTCCCATCCTCTCTGCTGCATTTCTTTTTTGGTTACTGGTAAAAAATCCTGCATGTATATGTTCTTCTCCTAAAATGATACCGACTGTGCCCGATATCCCTCTGCGATGATATCAAGCTGTCTGTGAAAACGTGCAAGCTGCTGCAGATCCTTCGTCCGGAATACGCGGAGAAACTCGTCCTGGATCTTGGCAACTTCCCTTTTGTTTGAAATCTTGTAAAGATTTTCGATGCTGAGAAGAATATCCTTGACAAGATTCGACTGCATCTGCGAAGAGTTCTGTGCATCCATGATCTCATCGCGGACAGAGGACATCTCCTGATCCAGCGCAATGATCGCATCTGCGGCGTTGCTCAGGCGCTCTGCCACGTGAAGCGGCATCTCACCTTTGTATTTGTACTGGAGAGAATGCTCGATCGTCGCCCAGAAATTCATCGCCATGGTACGGATCTGGATCTCCGCCTGGATCTTCTTTGGTCCGTTTATCGTTTCAACTGTATAATAAATGATCAGGTGATAACTTCTGTATCCACTCTGTTTGATGTGCTTCAGATAGTTCTTCTCACTCTTGATCGTCATATCGGTACGCTTCTGAATGATCGCAGCAACGGTATCAATGTCTTCCTCAAACTGGCAGATAATGCGGATACCTGCGATATCCTCCAGTTCTTCCTCCATGCGTTCCATGGGAATGTGTTTGCGCTGCATCTTTTCCAGAATGCTTGGCAGGCTCTTGACGCGTCCGCTGACCTGCTCGATCGGAGAATAAAGATCGTTCTGCTTGTGTTCTTCTATAATATGTTCAAACTTGACCATCAGCTCCTTGACAGCCAGTTCATATGGACATAATATACTTCTCCATAACTGTATTTCCATAAAAATCGCTCCCTTGGTGGCTTGTAGCAAAAGTAGCCCCGGCTTCCTCTTGATTTAAAGCGAAACTACTTTTGCATTATAGCACATTTTTGCATGGATATGTAATTAATATACACACTTTCTGATTTTTTTCTGAACGGCCTTCAGCACCCAGTATGGGTTTACGCTCATCTCCCTCGAATACGGTGTCTGAATGTAGATCCCGAGATGCAGATGTACCGGAAATTTTCCCTTTGTACCTTCACTGCCATAACCGGTATCGCCCATAAACCCAAGGATTTCTCCCGCTTTTATGGAATCTCCCTCCTTCCAGTCCCGCTCATAGGAAGAAAGGTGTGCATAATAAAAATAGCCTCCTGAAGGAGAACGGATACCGATCCGATAGCCACCTAAGGGGAGCCAGCCGACCGCTTCTACACTTCCGTCCGTCATACTGATGATCGGATAAAAATCTGCTGCCCCGCAACCTCCAAAAAGATCACAGCCTTCATGAACACGCTCTCCCCCAAAGCTTCTCTCTTCCATCCAGCCGTCCTCAAATGAGATGTCATCTGCTGCGACCGGAAAATATCTGACATCCTTCCAGACCGCCTGGTAAAAACTGCACAGATCTGTATATTCTTTGTATTTATATCTCAGATAAGGCTCCCTGTCAGAAGAACATCTCCCGGGATAAAATTTCCCGTTCAGCATTGTCGTCGTCAGATTTTCCATCCAGTCTGTATTTCCTGAACTTTCATCCTGGTTGCGAAGCTGCCGGTATAGTTCCGTCGGAAGATGCTGCTCCCGAAACGCAGCTGACTCACATGTTTTTTCATCCAGTATCGATGCCCGGCTTCGCTCCAGAAGGATCTTTTGACTGCCAGTGATGCAGGTAAGAATAAAAAAACAGAAGAAACTTTTCCAGAGCCATCGTCTCATGAGCCTGAAATTCTGCCTTTATACGATATCGTCAATTTTTATTCTATTCTCTCTCTTACATCATTATTACGCCAAAAACAGAGGCTCCCGGCGATCACCGCCCAGAAG
>NZ_FR886755.1:25947-27694 GCF_000436615.1 Blautia sp. CAG:237 | reverse complement strand
CTCCCGGCGATCACCGCCCAGAAGCCTCTGTCGTAGAAACTTAGTTTTGTTTTATCAGTCTTTTAACTGTTCCAGAACTTTGACAAGGTAATTCCATACACGTTCTGTGGATGCGATATCCAGAACTTCCTCTGAAGTATGGATGTCCTTCATGTTTGGTCCCAGAGATACGCAGTCAAGTCCTTCGATCTTCTTGTAGAAAAGTCCACACTCCAGTCCTGCATGGATCGCAACAACTGCCGGTTTCTGTCCGTACATTTCTTCGTATACGGATACCATCTTGTCACGGAGCGGAGATTCCTTGCAGTACTCCCATGCCGGATAAGCACCCTGGATGGTGTACTCGCCGCCAAGGAACTCTGTCAGATACTGGATCTTGTCAGAAAGTGCATCTCTTGCTGCCTCTACGGAACTTCTGACACTGGAGCTTGCAAAGAATTCATCCTCATAAAGTTTGACAATACCGATATTGGTAGAAGTCTCTACCAGCCCCTCGATGCTTCCGCTCATCTTCTGGATGCCGAACGGAACTTCCATCAGATAGAAGAGAACCTTCTCTCTGCTGGTCGGATAAAGGACCATTGCTGTCTCCACATCGCCCTCTGTGATCTGGATGGTGATCCTTGCATCGCTGCCTTCGTATTCCTCACGAAGACCTTCCTGTACTTTGGCTGCATAAGCTTTGACTGCTTTTGTCTGGTCGCCGTCGATCAGGAGTTCTGCGACAGCTTCTCTTGTGATCGCATTGTCCTTCTGACCACCCTCAAGAGAAATCATCTCATAATCTGCCTTGTTCTTGAGTCCGTAAAGGAAACGTGCCATAAGAACGTTGGCATTTGCGCGTTTCTTGTCGATCTCTGCTCCGGAATGTCCACCCATCAGTCCGCAGATCTTGACTCCGATCTTCTTTCCTTCTGCCTCGACTCTCTTCACCGGAATGCTGCTGACTGCAGAAAGACCGCCTGCACAGCTGATCCAGAGACTTCCTTCTGCTTCGGAATCCATGTTGATCATACGTTTTCCTTTGAGAACGCTGCAGTCAAGTCCTACTGCTCCAAGAAGTCCGATCTCCTCGTCTACAGTGACCAGAACTTCCAGTGCCGGATGCGGGATATCTGTGCTGTCCAGAAGTGCCAGTGCATAAGCAACAGCGATTCCGTCATCACCACCAAGTGTGGTTCCATTTGCGCTTACATATCCGTCCTTGACAGAAAGGTTCAATCCGTCTTTCTCGAAATCATGCTCTACATCCGGACGTTTCTCGCATACCATATCCATATGACCCTGAAGGATCACAGTCGGTGCATTCTCATATCCGGCAGTTGCAGGTTTGTAGATGACAACGTTATTCAGTTCATCCTGTACATAATCAAATCCATGATCCTTCGCAAAATTCACCAGATAATCACTGATCTGCTTTGTATTGCGGGAACCATGCGGAATCTTACAGATTTCTTCAAAATAATAAAATACTCTTTTTGGTTCACAGTTTTCTAAAACTCTCATTTTGATTTCCTCCATTATTACTGCAGTATAGTTTATATTACCCAGAAATCTTTTTGATTTCAAGGGTTTCTGGATTTTTTCCTCATATTTGTCCCGGGTATTTCGTATAGTAAAGAAAAAAAGATTTTTTTATGAAAAAAATTCTCTATACCGTCGTAAGTCTCGTATTGCTTGTGTTTCTTTTATTTTTTCCACGGGAAAGTCTGGCTTCCGCACAGGAAGGAATGCAGCTCTGGCTCAA
>NZ_FR886755.1:0-25862 GCF_000436615.1 Blautia sp. CAG:237 | reverse complement strand
TCCTGATCCGAACAGATATGATCGGCCAGCGCCTAACCCCCATGGAATCCATCTGGCAAAAAATCTTCGGTGTTTCTCCTGCCGGAGCTTATGCCGTTCTTTTTGGGCTGCTCTGTGGTTATCCCATGGGAGCCAAACTTACTTCCGATCTCTATGCCAGCCGAAAGATCAGTCGCAGGGAAGCACAGTATCTCCTGACTTTTACCAACCACGCCAGTCCCATGTTCATCAGTTCTTATCTGATACATACCTGCATGAACGGGCAGGTCTCTGCTTTGGAGGTATTCTCGCTTCTTCTCGGCTCCGCCTTCCTCACCATGCTGTGCATGCGCCTGTGGTTTTTTCGTACAGGCAGCCGGTACACTGCTGGCTTCTCCCCGATATACACATCAAAAAAAGAGACATCCTCTGACAGCTCTCCGGGAGCCATACTGGATGCCTCTATTATGAACGGTTTCGAAACGATCACCAAACTGGGCGGGTATATTCTTATGTTCTCGATCCTGACTGCCTGTGTACGTCATTTCTGGAAAAGTCAGTCCATACTTTCGTATGTGCTGTTCTGCCTCCTGGAAATGACTACCGGGCTTCACAGTCTCGCACTCTCAGGTTTGAAACCGGAAATAAAATATCTCTGTGCCCTGGTCACTGTCGTACTCGGCGGTGCCTGCATCACTGCACAAACACGAAGCCTCGTGACAGAAGAACTCTCCCTGCTTCCCTATCTCGCATCCAAGCTTGTGAATGCGCTGATCGTCATACTACTATTCTTATTCTTCGCCAAGATCATCTAAGAGATTGTCATCCTCAGCTTCCTTGGCAGGTTCGTCATGGTAAGAACCTGTGATCGCTGCTGCCTGTGCTGTCTGAGGTGCCAGCTCCTGGCGATTGTGGTTTACAACTTCCAGACAACTCTGCAGAGAGTCGATGAAAGTCTTGTATTTGCCGCCTGCATCCTCCAGTGTCTGGTTCAGGACAGATCCGATGTTTGCCATCATGTCATCTGTGTAAGTGATCGCGCTCAGACGAATGCTGTTGGCATCCTGTGTAGCGGAATCCAGGATCTCCTGTGCCTGCTTGTTGGCAGCGTTGATGGTCTCGTTCGCCTGTGCGTAAGCCTTCTGCATGATCTCGTGCTGTGTAACGAGCTCCTGTGCCTTGGTCTGTGCATCTGCGATCAGGGCATCTGCCTTGGTCTGTGCATCCTCAAGGATCGCATCTTTGTTGCTGATGATCTTCTGATATCTCTTGATCTCATCCGGAGTCTTAAGACGAAGTTCTCTTAAGTACTCTTCCATCTCTTCTTTATTTACAACGATCTTGGTTGCTGATAAAGGCTGAAATTTACAGCCTTCTATAAATTCATCGATTTCGTCGATAAGCTGTTCAATTCTGCTGCTCATAGTACATTCTCCTTATATTTTGTCTTTTTCCTGCATCTTCAGGAGTAGTTCCTGAATGATCTCTGCCGGTGCAAAACTGGATAAATCTCCTCCAAATCGGGCTACTTCCTTCATAATGGTGGAGCTTACATAAGCGTACTCCAGACTTGTGGTCAGGAATACGGTATCTACATCCGGAGCCAGAACGCGGTTGGTCTGAGCCATCTGAAGCTCATACTCAAAATCAGTAACCGCACGAAGCCCACGTACAATGACCTGGGCCTGATTCTCTCTGGCAAAGTTCACAGAAAGTCCGTCAAATGGCTTGATAATCACATTCGGGATATCCCTGGTCGCCTTTTCTAATATATTAACACGTTCTTCCACAGAAAACAACGGACTTTTTGCAGAATTCTGCAAAACCCCGACTACAACTCTGTCAAAAGATACGCTTGCGCGCCTGATGACATCCAGATGACCATAGGTTGCCGGATCAAAACTTCCCGGATAAACTGCTGTTACCATAGGTATTTCTCACTTTCTTTTGTGCAAAAAAATATGCTTATTGGTCTTGTATTCTTTGGAACGGCTCAGTTCATAGCCAAATTCTTCCACATAAGAGAAGTCCGTATGAAGGTCTGCCTCAACGATGATCAGGGTATCCTCATCCGCGAGGGAGCTATCCTGCAGATACTCCAGCACCTGTCTCTCCAGCTCATTGTTATACGGTGGATCCATAAAAACACAGTCGAATGCAGCCTGCCCTTCCATAGAACGAAGAGCCTGCAGTACATCCATGTTCAGCAGTTTACCATGTTCAGCCAGCTTTGTAAATGCAAGATTTTCCCGGATGCAGGCGCATGCCTTGGGATTTTTCTCAACGAAGGTCGCATGTTCTGCGCCTCTGCTGAGTGCCTCGATCCCGATTCCACCGCTTCCACTGAAAAGATCCAGGAAGGTGCTGTCCGGAATGTATGGCTGCAGAATATTAAACAGAGTTTCTTTGATTCTGTCTGTAGTTGGTCTTGTTTCCATGCCAGGCACTGTCTTGAGTGCAAGACGTCTGGCAGTTCCAGCGATTACTCTCATTTCAGATTCAGTCTCCAATCCAGGTCGCCGCGTGCAAGTCCGAGAATCAGAAGTTCTGCCGTTGCGATATTCGTAGCGACCGGTATATTATATTGATCACACCTCATAACGATGGCGTGGATGTCCGGTTCTTTCGGATCCATCATGACCGGATTGTAAAACAGGATGACCATGTCAAGATCCTGTCGTTCTACCATTTCCATAAATTGCTTATCTCCGCCTATACTTCCTGCAAGGAACTTATGCACATGAAGGTTTGTGGCTTCCTCAATCCGCCTTCCGGTTGTTCCGGTAGCATAAACCTCATGCTTGGCGAGAATATTCTTGTAGGCGATACAGAAATCTTCGATAAGTACCTTTTTGCTGTTGTGTGCAATGATTCCTAAATTCATCGTTCATCTCTCCATTTTCACCAATACATTACTGGTTTTTTAGTTTTAAGCTTATTTGTTACTGTTAACGTGGTAAACAGTAACACTTATTTTTGTTTATTATAACAAGTTACCAAAAAAAGTGCAATTAAATCTTTCAAACTTATACACAATTCATAGAAATTTAATATTTTCATATTTCTGGCAGATTATACGCTAAATTCCAGTGTATTATTTCGATAAATCCACATACTAGCATTGTAACACAAACACAAAAACAACCAAGGAGGAATCAATCATGTCAAACAATACTTCTTCTAACAAAGCAGTCGTACCAGAAGCAAAAGGCGCACTGGACCGTTTTAAATTCGAAGTAGCAAATGAATTAGGTGTACCGCTCACAGATGGATACAACGGAAACCTTACCTCCAAACAGAATGGTTCTGTCGGCGGATATATGGTTAAAAAAATGATCGAGCAGCAGGAAAGACAGATGTCTTCCGGAAGCCAGGGCGGTCAGTATTAATCTTTATCTCTCTGCCTGAAAGGGTCAAAAAGCTCAGATGAACAGATCATCTGAGCTTTTTATTGTTCTTATAATCCAAGAAATCCTGTAATATCACCATTGATGACATAGTGTGCCCCATTGTCTTCTGGTTTGATATATACTTTTAAGTCTTCAAGTTCTGATTCTTTTCTGCCCATCTCTTCTGTCCAGATCTTTTTGATGCTCTCAACAACATCCTTTGCATATATCTCTTTGCCAAGCCACTGTACGAATACTTCTGTAGTTGCTTCTGCTTTCTTTGCAGCTGCTTTTCTGGTTGTTCTCTTCGCAGTGGTTTTCTTCTCTGTTGTCTTTTCTTCGGTTGTCTTCTTGACAGCAGTTCTCTTTCTGGTTGTCTTCTTTGCAGGTGTTTTTACTTCTTCAGTTGTTTTCTCGGTTACTGTTGCTTTGACCGGCTCTTTTGTCTCCGGTTCTGCAGCGAGCTTTGCAGGAGCCTCTTTTTCGATAGCCGTCTTCGCAGTTGTTGTCTTAGGTTCTGCCTTTTTTGTCGTTGTTCTTGTAGCCATAATAGCCTCCTTACAAGGTGAAAAATATTTTTTACGGTACTAAAATACCACGTTTTCCCGGGTTTGGCAATATTTTCTTTTCAGAGGGCGATGTTTTCTGTCGCATTCTGGCTGTAATGTTCCATCCGTTCTCTCAAAGATCTGTGCTGTTCAAGATCAAGTTCCGGGTCCAGGGAAAGGATCTCTTCTGCCGCTTCGCTGGCTTCTTTGAGGATCGTGGAATCGTTGTAGATATCACCGATCCGAAATTCCATATCACCACTCTGACGGATCCCGAACAAGTCGCCGGGGCCACGGAGTTTGAGGTCTTCGCCTGCGATATAAAAGCCATCATTTGATTTGTTCAGGATCTCCAGACGTTTCGAAATCTGATCCTGATTTCCCTGGATAAAAATACAGTAAGACTGGTATTCTCCACGTCCTACACGGCCGCGGAGCTGGTGAAGCTGTGCAAGACCGAAACGTTCGGCATTTTCAACCATCATGACAGTGGCATTCGGCACATTCACACCTACCTCAACGACCGTTGTTGAGACAAGCACCTGGATCTCGCCGGCTGCGAAAGACTCCATCACACGGTTCTTTTCTTTGGGTTTCATCTTGCCATGGAGGTATTCGATCTGAATGTCAGATGGAAGGTTTTCTTTAAGCTTCTGCGTATAATCGAGGACGTTTTCTGCATCCATGCCCTCGCTCTCCTCTACCATCGGACAGATAACGTATGCCTGTCTGCCCTGGCGCACCTGTTTCTCTATGAAGGAGTAGGCTTTGGGGCGGTATGAAGTATTGACAACGCAGTTTTTGATCGGGAGACGCTTTGCCGGAAGTTCATCGATCACGGAGATATCAAGATCTCCGTAGAGGATGATCGCCAGTGTTCTCGGGATCGGTGTTGCGCTCATGACAAGGACATTAGGCGGAATTCCTCTCGTTGTCAGGGCTTCCCTCTGTTTGACACCGAAACGGTGCTGCTCATCTGTAATGACCAGGGCAAGGTTTGCGTATTCGACTTTTTCCTGGATCAGCGCATGCGTACCGATGATGATAGCAGCTTCTCCGGAGGCAATGCGTTCGTAGGCGATACGTTTTTCTTTTGCTGTATCAGAACCGGTCAGAAGAACGGTCGGGAAAGAAAGTCCCTGTTCTTCCATCAGTTTCAGGAATCCTTCGTAATGCTGTCTTGCAAGGACTTCGGTCGGTGCCATCAGGGCTGCCTGATAGTCATTATCTGCCACAAGGAACATCGCAAGAAATGCGAGGATCGTCTTGCCGCTTCCAACATCTCCCTGTACAAGCCGGGACATCATCGTTCTTCCGGCAAGGTCGCGCTCAATCTCGTGCCAGGCGTTAAGCTGTGCATTCGTAAGTGAATAGGGAAGACGCTCAATGACCTCCTCTGTCAGCCAGGTTTCTTTGACTGGAAAACAGTTCGGAGTCTCCTCTGCCTTTTCTTTCATTCGCCTTACAGAAATGATAAAAAGAAGAAATTCGTCAAAAACAAGGCGTTTCCTGGAAACAAGCAGTTCTTCTTTGTTTTTTGGGAAATGGATGGTCTTGAGTGCGTAGTTGATGTCTGCAAGTCTGTAGCGTTCTTTGAGTTCTTCCGGGAGGTATTCACTCTGCATCGGAAGTGTTTCCAGAAGCTGTGTGACCATTTTGACGACGGTCTTGTTAGAAAGTCCTGCTGTCAGTCCGTATATCGGCTGGAGGTTATGCAGGATCTCCTCGTATGCTGACGGGGTAAAGATCTCCGGATGTTCCATCTCAAGCTTGCCCTGCTTGCGCACGATCCTGCCGCGGAAAACAAACCAGCTTCCTTTCCTGAGGGTTTTCTTCAAATATGGAAGATTGAACCAGACCACAGGAAATTTCCCGCTCTGGTCAGCGATGTTTACGGAGATGATCTGTCTGCCCCTCACGGAATTAACATAAACGCCGGAACATACCGCAGCGGAGACGGCCTGCACCGTCTCCTCCTTAAGCTCTGCGATATCTACCGGCGTTTCATATTCATCATAATTTCTTGGATAGTAGTGCAGGAGATCGTCGGTATCGTAAATACCAACCTTCTGGAAAAGCTTCTCAGTCTTCTCTCCTACACCTTTTAGGGTTCTTAAACTCTGTGCCATTTGTCCTACTCAACAGAAATGATGTAATAATAGATCGGCTGTCCGCCATAGTTTACTTCTACTTCACAGTCCGGATATTTCTCTTCCAGAGTAGCTGCGAGTTCCTCTGCCTTCTCCTCGGAAGCATCTGCGCCATAATAAACACTGATAACCTCAGCATCATCTGTCATCATGGCTGCTACGGTATCCTCTGCAACTTTTTCTTTGCCGCTTCCGACTGCAAGGATTCCCTTGTCACCAATACCCATGATATCTCCCTCATGGATCTCGTTATCCTCGATCCTGGTATCTCTGACTGCATAGGTGATCTGGCCAGTCTTGACTCTTGCGATCGCCTCGGTCATCTCTTCGGTGTTTTCCTCGAGAGATTTCTCCGGAACGTAGCTGATGAGAGCAGTAACTCCCTGTGGAACCGTCTTGGTCGGAACAACGATGATCTCCTTGTCCTCAGTAAGATCTCTTGCCTGGTTTGCCGCGAGGATGATGTTCTTATTATTAGGAAGGATGTAGATCGCCTTGGCATTGACTTTGTCGATCGCGTTCAGCATATCCTCAGTACTTGGATTCATGGTCTGACCGCCCTCGATCAGATAGTCTACACCAAGTTCTTTGAAGATGTCTGTGAGTCCATCACCTGCGGACACTGCGATGAAGCCAACTTCCTTTGCCGGTTCCTGTTTCTTCTCTTCTTCTGCCTGCTGTTTGGCAAGTTTCTCTGCGTCTTTGATAAGTTTTTCCTGATGTTCTTCGCGCATGTTGTCGATCTTCATACGGGAAAGGGCTCCATAAGTCAGTGCACGCTCGATCGCCTGTCCCGGATGATTGGTGTGCACATGGACTTTGACGATCTCATCGTCTGCAACGAGAACGATGGAATCACCGATGGAAGTCAGGAATTCCTTGAATTTGTGTTCTTCTTCGATCGGAAGCGTTTTGTCCAGAAGGATGATGAATTCTGTACAGTAACCGAATTTGATATCAGCCTCTGCCTGTGGAGAGATCTTGGTCACTGCTGGTCCCGCAGTCTTCTCAAAGTCGGAATAATCTACTTCTTTGCCGAGGAAGCCGTCAATGGCACCTCTTAAAACTTCAAGGAGACCCTGTCCACCGGAGTCTACAACACCTGCTTCCTTAAGAACAGGAAGCATCTCCGGTGTCTTTGCCAGAGTTGCCTCTGCGTGTGCAAAAACTTCCTCAAAAAACGGCTGCAGTTCCTCTGCTTCCGGAGCGATCTCTGCAGCCTTGAGTGCTGCTTCTCTGGCTACAGTGAGGATGGTTCCTTCCTTCGGTTTCATAACTGCCTTGTATGCAGTCTCTACTGCACGGTCCATAGCTGCTGCAACTGCAAGTGCATCGAGTTCCTTAGCTTTCTTAACGCTCTTGGTGAATCCTCGAAGTAACTGGGAAAGGATAACACCTGAGTTTCCTCTGGCTCCACGGAGAGAACCGGAAGAGATCGCCTTGGCAAGAGTCTCCATATCCGGATCTGTCAGTGCACTTACCTCTGCAGCTGCTGACATGATCGTCATTGTCATATTGGTTCCTGTATCTCCGTCTGGTACCGGAAATACGTTTAATTCATTGATCCATTCTTTCTTTGCTTCCAGATTCTTGGCTCCTGCCAGGAACATTCTGGAAAGCACACTGGCATCGATGGTTTTTATATTCAACACGTGTTCCTCCTCTGATTCCTTAGTCTATTGCGCGAACGCCTTCTACGTAAATATTGATCTTGTCGATCTCCATGCCAGTGAAATCCTCTACTTTGTACTTCACATTGCTGACAAGGTTATCGGCGATCGTACTGATATTTACGCCATACGCTACAATCACATGGAAATTCAGGCGGATCTTGTTGTCCTCTGTGATCTTGACACTGATACCATGTTTCAGGCTTTCCATACGAAGCAGCTTGACCAGTCCGTCCTTCATGCTGACTGCTGCCATTCCTACGATCCCGAAACATTCAACTGCCACACTGCCCGCATAGGTAGCAATAACGTCTGTATCAATGACGATCTGCCCTAAGCCGGAATCTATACGTCCATTCATATAGTGACCTCCATAAAAAATTATTATATAAATATATTATAACCCGTTTTTTTGGATAAGACAATGTTTAATTTCGACATGGGCTGTTCTCATGATTTCTAATATAAAAAGAAGCTGGTCGGATTTGATCTCCAGCCAGCTCATACACGATAGCATTTTTCTTCTTGATATTTCAGCTCCCTGCTTTTGACCTGATCCGATGAAAAACAGGGATTTCTGAAATGTTTCTAGAAAAAAACAGACGGCAGCATTGCCATAGATAAAAAAGATGTATTGCTTAATTCTATATTAACACTCCCATCCCTATAATTCAAGTGATTTTACTATTATTTTTTAATTATCTGTGTTTTTATAATTAAATTTTGAAATAAGATATTATTTCACACGTTTTTTCATTTTTACCATATTTTATAACATTTTTTACATATTTACAATATTCCTCATCTCTGTCGTTCCGGTTTCATACTTATAATATATAGTCTGAAAACAGCTATATTTTACCTTGTTTTTGCCCTTTTGAAGAATATTTTGAGATTTTCTATTTTTTTACTTGCAAAACCTGGCTTCATCTGGTAGAATAAAATCTGTTGAAAAAAAGCGTCAAGGAGGTGCTATCATGGCTAAATGCGCAGTTTGTGAAAAAGGTGCTTATTTCGGAAATAATGTAAGTCATTCCCATAGAAGATCCAATAAAATGTGGAAATCCAATGTAAAATCCGTTAAAGTTAAAACAGCTAACGGCGGTGCACAGAAGATGTATGTATGTACTTCTTGTCTGAGATCCGGAAAAGTTGAGAGAGCATAATTCCGAATTATGTATGAACGACCAAGCAGGGCACGGGAATTTTCCCGTGCCTCTTTTTCGTTTTACAATAAACAAAGCTATAAAACATCTATTTTCATTGTTAATGGCAGAACATATGATAACCACAGAGAAGGCAAAGCCCGGCTGTGACAATAATGACCACATTCTCCTGTATCAGCATGCCGATCACAATTCCTATCCCTATGCAGAAAATCATCAATCCCAGAAGTCTTCCCACACTCTTACCCTCATCTTATGGTCTCATAATATCTTATGCCAAAAACCCCTGTGGAATACAAAAAGCTTTACCGCACCTGCACGATAAAGCTCTTTGATATATCTCTTACTTTTTATTTAAATCTCTGTCTCACTTTCTGTGTCATCACTCTTGCCGAATCCAGAGGCAAATCTGTCTACAAAATCCGGAACCATATCGAGGACTTTGGTGAGTCCGTCCTGATTCTTGACATTGACGAGTTTGGTAGTTCCATTCTGGATGACCAGGACGGCACTTGGGGTCAGTTTACCGGTCATTCCACCGCCGCCGTTGCTCTTCTTGTCACCCTCGAAAGCCCCTGCTCCTACGCCGAAGGAAACATCCACCAGCGGAAGGATGATCGTATCTCCGACATGGATCGCATCTCCGACAACTGTCTTGGCAGAAATAAATGCATCCATTCCTTTAAAAAGAGAATTTACAGTATCCTTAAAATTGTTTTCACCTGACATAACACCAGTCCTCCTTTATTTATGTTTCCATCGTCTGATGACGTATTTTATATTTTTATCAAAATACAGCTCTATGGCTGTTTTAACCAGCATGGTCCCGTATACTCTGCCCTTCAGATTCACATTTCCATAGAGAACATTCCGGTTCTCAAAAAGCGGCATGACACGGATACAGTTTCTGTGAAGCGGGATCGTCATTCCAAGGACTGCAAGTACAGAGCCCGTGATCGACGGATCTGTGCAGTCAAATACAAGTTCTCCCTCCACTTTCGTCGGAAATACATGCCGCAAAAGACGAAATGCCCTGGTTTTGACAAGAGATATGGCTTTCTGTGTACGTGGATGTCCGATAAATGCTTTCCACCAGTCAATCTTGTCACAAAGCGCATCCTTCTTTCGGGAGAGATTCTCCAGATCTGCGGGGATCTTCATGATCCTTCGATAGACTGCTTTTATTTTGTCCCAGATCCTTCTGGCTTTATTCCCCAGATCATAAAACAGATTCTTAAGTTTCTCTGCTGTCTGCTGCCATTTGCGTTCTTTCTCGATATCCGGATCTGACAGATCTTCTTCGGATGTTTCCATCTCCGGCCAGGATGCCTGCGGGGTCTCTGCTACTCCCCGGCTGTGCTTTGTCTCATCCCGAGAAAGTTCTTTCGCTTCTATATAAGTCGCATTTCCAGTGCTGTCCTCATCAGTCTCACTGTACTCTATCTCATCATCCATGTCAGGATCTGTTTTCTTCTTGTTCTTACGGTTCCTCAGTTTCTTCAGGACTTTCATGACAGGGATCCCAAATAACCGGAAATCCGATACCGTCTGTCCATTCTGAAACCCAAGAGAAAATGAGATACCGCCAAACAGCCAGCTTACCTTCGCCCGCCCACTGGCAGTGCGGAAGGAACCGGCCTCCTTCGTCCCTTCTGCCCGATACCTTACAGGACAGAATAAAATCAGCAGCAGTGCAAACAGGATCAGCCCCAGTATTATCCCTATAAGGATCAATATAAATTTTATGATCATCCACAAGATATGTAGCATGGCATCACCTGTTCTTCCAATATTCTTCTATCCGAAAATCTCCTGTCGCATCGTAGACTTCCTGAATGATCTCCACAACCATATCCACAGCCTCGTCCTTATCGCCGGCAAGTCCGATGATCTCCGGACAGATGTCTGCAGCACTCTGCTGGATCATTGTCAGAGCCGGTATGATCTCCAGAAGGTTCCGTGGATTTTCTGAAAAAGTGATAAGATAGACACCCGGCACGATCTTCCCATGATTCAGTTTACGACGGATCTTATCTGCTCTCTTTACGCCCTCGCCAATGCGAAGATCCTTACACCATTTCAGCATCGCTTGCTTCTCCTTCGGCTGTTATTATAGAGGATTTCCTTTTTTTCGGAATCTAAACAGGGCTGCGTCAGAAACACAGCCCTATTGTACATCTTCCATGCAGAAAATCTGAACAGTTATGCTCAATCTCTGCGCTGTTTGCCCCAGAGTCCCTGACTCCGTAGTTCCAGATATTCCTGGTAAGCCTTCTCCACGATCTGCTTCTCATTCGAGAAACGAAGCAGATGATAGATCTCATGGAATTTGTAATACCCGGAATCCACAAAAAACTCTTCTCTCTGAGGTCTGCTATGATAATTATCAGCCGTCATCAGATACCAATGTACTTCCTTTGTAACGATATCCTCCGGAACTGTGAAATTATAATGGCTCTTGCCGATATACTTGACTACGGTAGCCTTCACGCCAGATTCTTCCTGCACTTCCCGAAGTGCTGTCTGAATATGCGTCTCACCTGGTTCTACAGTTCCCTTTGGCAGCACCCAGCCTTCATAACGGTTCTTATAAGACTTGTAAAGTGCCAGTATCTTGCCACGATAAATTACCACACCGCCACAGCTCGTTGCTTCTATCATGTTGCAATTTCCTCCTGTACTGCGTGTGAGTTGTTACTGTTCACTCCGTTCACAGTAACTGTAAGTTTCATACACTGAACTGTTAATAGTATAACTCTTTTTGGACAAACTGGCAACCTTAATCGTTATTCGATCAGTCAAAATAATATGCATCAAAGACATCCGCCGCGATCGGCACTGCCGCCTCGCTTCCGGTACCACCATCCTCGACGATGACAGAAACCACGATATCCGGATTATCAACATTAGAATATCCGACAAACCAGGAATGGCTTGCACCACTTTCGTTGTATTCAGCAGAACCGGTCTTTCCTGCCACTGTATAGCCTCTTCCATTCAGAGAAGAAGCTGTACCGTTCTGTACAACCCCCTTCATCAGTTCTCCGAGGAGAGATGCTTCGTTGTCTGTCATCAGACGTTTATATGCTTCCGGCTCTGTGGTATCCACCTCATCACCGGCATGATTCTGCACCTTGTCGATCAGATATGGTTTCATCAGAACACCGCCGTTTGCAATGGAACTTGTGATCAGTGCCATGTGCATCGGAGATACCAGGGTATTTCCCTGACCGATCGCCGTCTGCATCGTGAGCGGAACTCCAGAGCTTCCATTTAAAGTAAAGGAGCTCTTACGATAGGATCTCAGCGGAAGCTTCTGATTAAACAGAAGGTTCTCGCTTGTCTTAAGAAGTGCAGCTCCGCCAAGCTGTGTTCCCATCTCCGCAAATGCACAGTTACAGGATTTCGCGAATGCCGCATAAAAATCCTCCTGCCCATGGACGGTCCCGCCATAACACCGGATCGTATGGTCTTCTTTCGTGATGCTTCCCTGGCAGTCATAGGAAAATCCATTAAAAGTCCCATTCTGCCGCAGATAAGTCAGCGCTGTGACGATCTTGAACGTAGATCCCGGAGGATACTGTCCCATCGTCGCACGGTTCAGAAGACTGCTGTTTGTCTCATCATTTACAAGCTGTTCCCAGTTTGCTGCGATCGTATTCGGATCAAAGTCCGGCTTGCTGACCATCGCAAGGATTTTTCCCGTAGATGGCTGCAATACTACAACAGCACCTCTCCTGTCACCAAGAGAATTGTATGCCGTTGTCTGGAGATCCGCATTCAAAGTGGAGACGACCGTATCCCCGACATTCTTCGCACCGGCAAATTCATTTCTGATCTGGCTCAGGAAAAATTCATGGGAACTCAGAAGCTGGAAGTTCGCCTCTGATTCCAGTCCGCTTTTTCCATTAGTATCATATCCGACAACATGTGCAAAAATATTGGAATATGGATAAGACCGTTCCTCTGTTCCATCTTCACTGACATTTGTCTGTGCAAGTACCTCTCCGTCGGAAGATATGATGCTTCCGCGCACAACTCTGTCTGCAAATGTATCCTGTCTTGTATTGTAAGGACTGTTGATAAAACTGTCGCTCTTTACGGTATTGAAATAAACAAGATATCCCGCCAGTCCCAGAAAAATAAGCACAAAGAAGACAGATACAAATGTATATTCCTTATTTCTTGCTCTGCGGCTCTTAGATACGGCGCGTTCTTTCGCCGATCTCCTCTCTTGCTCTGATTCTCTGTAACGCTTCTTTTCTTCGTTTCTCAAATTCCTCGTCCTCGTCTTCTCTCAAAATATACAGTCCCTGAATGATCGCCAGCATGAGGATCGTGCTCAGAAGAGAACTTCCTCCGTAACTTACCAGCGGAAGGGTAACACCTGTCATAGGGATAAATTTGGTAGCACCACCGATCGTTAAGAACACCTGGAAAGCATACTCTGTTCCAAGTCCCAGTGCGATCAGCTTATAAAAAGGATTGATGATACGCAGCGCGATATTGACGATCATCAGGAAGAAACTCATGCACACCAAGATCAGGCAGATTGCAAAAATCCCTCCCAGTTCCTCGCAGATCGCGCTGAAGATAAAGTCATTCTTGACAACCGGAATGGACTCCGGTGAGCCCTGGCAGAGTCCCATGCCGAACCAGCCACCAGTTCCGATTGCAAACAGCGACTGTACGATCTGGTAGCCTTCGTTCTGGTAAACTGCCATCGGATCCTTCCATGCGCTGACTCTCTGTCTGACATGTCCAAACAGATGATAGGCGACCACTGCTGCCCCGCTTCCGCCTACAAGTCCAAGTCCCAGATATCCGACATTTCTGGTAGATACATAGACCATGACCAGATAAGCCACAAAAAAGATCACGGCACTTCCAAGGTCCCTGGAAAGCACCAGTATCCCCACATGGAAAGCTGCAACTGCCGATACCTGTACCACAGCTTTAAGACTGGTATCTCTGGACAAAAATGATGCCATAAAGAATACAAAGGTAATCTTGATCGCCTCTGATGGCTGCACACCCAAAAGTGTCAACTTCGCTCCATAGCTGGTTCTGGCCAGAAGAAATACAGCCCCCAGAAGTACAACGCCTATTCCTGCATATATCCAGGTCAGTTTGCGAAGAAAACGCATCTTACGGATCATGACCGGTATTGCAAGCGCAACAGCACTGGCACCGGCCGCAACAAGAAGCTGCTTGGTAGCCATCGTGATGTCAAGACGGCACAGCATGATAAATCCAACACTCAAAAGCATGCACATATTATTCAGAAGCAGCAATGATGCTTTCTTGTACAAGACTCTGTACAGGATCTGGATCACTGCAAAAAAGATCTGCATTTCTATATAAAAACGTACCACCTTGTAATCAAACGTCTTGAGGTAGATCACAAGAAACGCAGTGAAGTCGATAAAAAAGATCAGGATAAGCTGCTGACGCAGAAGCTCATTCCTCTCCTCTTCATCCGGCTGACGCACGGTATAAAAACAATGAAACGTATAGACGATCATCAGCGTCAGGATAATGTATTTGGATAATTCTACTATTACATTGATCATATGCCCCTACTCGGCTCCTCTTTTAAAATGTCCTTTGGTAAAGTTCCTTTCGGCAGGTATACGGTTATGATAATATACCCCCAGAAATTCATCCAGAATCTGCTCTGTTTCCTTAGCTGTCTCCATAGTCAGGGAAATACGTAAGGACTGCATCCCAAGTGCAAGCACCTGCTTCGACTCCTTAAGAAGTCCATACGGCAGACTGTTATAGATTATATTATAGCAGCGTTCTTTTGTTTTTGTAGTTCCTGTTTTCCATGGGTGGCAGACACAGACTGCTGTAAATTCCTTGTCGTATCTGTCCTTCAGGATCATACTGCCCTCGCACATATCACAGGAAGCGATATTTTTGCGGACGCACTGCGCTGACTGCATCAATGGAATATATCCATATACGATAAGCTCACTGTTCCTGTTATCCCTGTGACGCATTTCCGCTTCTTTCAGTTCCAGAGGTACCGTATTCTTAAGAATGTCCTGTTTCTCCCAGAAATCGACGGCTTCGTTATTCCAGGTATACATCGTTGCATCCAGAACCGCAGATTTCTCAAGGCCCTGTTTTTTCAGCATTCCATAGGATTCCAGATTTCTCACAAGAAATCCCTTCATTCCTTCCTCAAGCCACCTTAAAGCAGTCTCAAAAAAATGCTCCGGTGCCTGTTCTCTGGTGATATAAGGAAATGCAAGATACAGTTCTTTCTGGTTCTGAATGCCCCTGGCCATTGCCTGCTCCATAACAAAATATGGAAGATACAATCCCTGAACTTCGTCTCTCTGCCATGCTGTCTCTGCCTGCTCCATCGTTTCGCAGGATATGAACATGCCTGGTATACTGCCATTCTTTCCGGCAGGACTCCCTTCCATTGTGGCAAACACTGGTCTGTCCGCTGCTTTCCGGTACATCGGCGCACAAAGTTCTTCTCCCAATGCTGCCAGAGCGTTTCTCCTGAGTTCATTAAGAAGTTTCACCGGAACAAAGATATTTCCATCCATCTGGATATCCAGGGATTCCCATTCAAATTCAGTATTTCCCAGTTTCTCCATCTGTTTGCGGATACGCTCCTCTGACATCGGATGTTCCTTGGCAAACTGGACTTCTCCATCGGAAACCACCACCTGCCTGTCCCCGCAGGAAACCTGCAGGATTGCCGGGCTCTCCGGGTAAAGCATCAGGCTTCCGGTGATCTTCTCCTTACATTTCGTAAGTTCTCCGGATACGCCGCCGGTCTTCTTCTCATTGGAGAATGCCATCATGGACGGACCGTTGTGCTGCTTATAATAGCCCGTGCAGGAACCGCCTCTGTTAAAGATATCTAAAAGATATTTCCTGTCTTTGTCTGTCACCTGATAATTTTGTCTGTTCTCTAACAATATGTCCAGATATTTCCGATACATACCTGTCACCCCGGCTGTATATCCCGGCTGTTTCATTCTTCCCTCGATCTTGAGCGACATCACGCCCGCTTCTACAATCTCCGGCAGAATATCCAGTGTACAGATATCCTTAAGACTCAGAGGACACAAATCCTCTGTCTTCGGAAATTTCTTGTCTTCTCCCTTACGGACCTGGTAAGGAAGCCTGCATGGCTGTGCGCATCTTCCACGGTTGCCGCTCCTGCCTCCGAGGATGCTGCTCATCAGGCACTGCCCGGACAGACTGTAGCAAAGAGCCCCATGGACAAACGCTTCGATCTCAATACTGCTTTTCTTATGCATGGCAGCCAGTTCCTCAAGGCTTAATTCCCTGGCAGCAACGACACGTGCCGCTCCCTGTTCCTCAAGGAATTTCATTCCCTCCGGTCCGGTAACTGCCATCTGTGTGCTGGCATGGATATGCATGTCCGGAAAATTTCTGCGGATGAACTGAAAAACGCCAAGATCCTGAACAATGACCGCATCCAGTCCCGCCTCATACAGCGGTTTCAGGGAAGCAAAGAGTTTCTCCTTGATCTCACGGTTCTTAAGCAGGGTGTTTACCGTGAGATACAGCTTCCTGCCATGAATGTGCGCTGTCCGGATCGCACGGATCAGTTCTTCCTGTGTAAAATTCTGCGCGTAAGCTCTTGCCCCGAAATCCGGTCCGCCTACATAAACTGCATCTGCACCGGCTCCGATCGCAGCCTCGAATCCCTCATAGGAACCTGCCGGTGAAAGTAATTCTATTTCCTGTTTCTTCAAATGAGATTTTCCTTTCATCAGATCATTCTGTAACAAATAAAGAGGACTACCGAAGCAATCCCCTCCCTACTCTTACTTAAGCAACTTATCTATCTCTTCTTCCAGTTCCTTGACCTTCCCTTCAAGAAGTTCCTTCTGTGTTCTGGCATCCTGTTCTTTCTTCTCAGTTTCTTCGATCTTCATGCGGAGTGCGATCAGTTCATGCTTTAATTCATACATCTCCTGATCCTTCTGCTGAAGATCCTGCTCAAAGATCTCTGCCTGCTTCTTTGCCTTGAAATAATCATCTGTAACATTCAGGCTGAGCAGGGTGTGCTTTGTCTCCATTGGCTGACGGGAATATCCCGGCATTTCGCTCAATTCAGACATTTTGTTATTTATATATGATGCCACTTTCTGGAAATACTCTTCAGATTCGTAACCACCAAGAGTTATGATCTTCCCTCCGATGACTACCTGCGCCGTATTTTTGACTGCCATAACAAGCCTCCCGTATCTTAAACTTTCATCCTTCTTCCATAACGGAAGCCGACCAGATTTTTACAAATCTATGGCGTAGTAATACTCCTCACGCCTTGTCTGTACTCCATTATAATCGAATTTTGTAAAAATGTATAGGAATTTTTACGAATTTCTTTCAATTCCGAGATGCTTATAGGCAAGTGCGGACGCTGTACGGCCTCTCGGGGTCCTGTTGAGGAAGCCATTCTGCAGAAGATATGGCTCATAAACATCCTCCAGAGTGCCTGCATCCTCCCCGATCGCTGCCGCCAGAGTCTCCAGACCAACCGGTCCTCCCTGGAAGTTTACGATCAGTGTCTTGAGGATCCTCCGGTCGATCTTGTCCAGTCCATATTGATCCACCTCAAGAAGATCCAGTGCAAAAGAAGCTACATCATAAGTGATCTTTCCATCGTATTTGACCTGTGCAAAATCACGGACTCTCTTGAGAAGACGGTTTGCAAGGCGCGGGGTTCCTCTGGAACGCTTGGCGATCTCTGCCGCACCCCTCGTATCGATCTCAACACCAAGGACATCTGCTGAACGAAGGATGATCGTCTGAAGTTCTTCCTTATTATAGAATTCCAGATGGTGCATCACCCCAAAACGATCCCGGAGCGGTGCAGAAAGAAGTCCCGCCCTCGTTGTCGCTCCGACCAGGGTAAATTTCGGAAGATCAAGACGGATAGATCTCGCAGAAGCACCCTTGCCGATCATAATGTCGATTGCAAAATCCTCCATCGCCGGATAAAGGACCTCCTCCACCTGACGATTCAGGCGGTGGATCTCATCCACAAACAGGATATCTCCCTCCTGGAGATTATTGAGGATCGCCGCCATCTCACCCGGCTTCTCGATCGCCGGACCGGATGTTACCTTCATATGGGTTCCCATCTCATTGGCGATGATCCCGGATAAAGTAGTCTTACCAAGTCCCGGAGGTCCGTAAAACAGGACATGGTCGAGGGCATCGTGTCTCTGTTTCGCGGCTTCTATATAGATCTTGAGTGTGTTTTTGGTTTTTTCCTGACCAATGTATTCATCGAGGGTCTGTGGACGGAGGTTTCCCTCCAGAGGCAGATCCTCCTCTGTCACATCTGTTGTGATCATTCTTTTTTCCATTTATCATTACTCCATTATAATTGTTTGAGGGCAGCCTTGAGGATTGCTTCCACATCGCCCGGGTCTACATCTGTGACTCTGCGGACTGCCTTGAGTGCCTCGGAACTGCTGTAGCCAAGTGCTGTCAGGGCTTCCACTGCCTCCTGGCGTCCATCATGGAAATCTGCACCAGCAAGGACTGCCGCCTCCTGCTCATGTGCCAGTTTCTTCTCAAACGCATCCTCCAGTTTCAGTTTATCCTTCAGTTCAAGGATCAGTTTCTGGGCGGTTTTTTTACCGATCCCAGGCGCTTTGGAAAGAGCCTTGACATCATCAGAGAGTACCGCGAACCGAAGCTCATCAGAAGTAAGTCCTGCCAAAACTCCCAGTGCAGCCTTCGGCCCGATCCCGTTGACACCAAGAAGAAGACGGAACATCTGAAGATCGTCCTTATTCCAGAAACCATATAACTGCATGGCATCCTCACGCACATGGAAATATGTATGGACTTTCACCTTACCTTCCATACGGACCGCCTGCTCGATCGCCGTCCCTGTCATAAAAACCTCATATCCGATCCCGCCTGTCTCTATGATCACAGAATTCTCTGTTGTATCTGCCACCTGGCCGCAAATGAATGAAATCATGCAAACTCTACTCCTGCTCTAATCAAATTTTTTCCTGTTTTTCAATCATAACATAACAAAAAGCAAAAAGCAAACATCTATTCGAAAAGATCCCGGTCAGAGAAGCATTGCCTCTCACGGCCGGGATCTTATTCATATGATATGAAGTTTTAGAGAATGACTTTTCTCGGGCATGCTTCTTTACATGCACCGCAGTTTGTACATTTGTCGTAATCGATGTGTGCACAGAAGTCTGTAACAGTGATCGCACCGTTCGGACAGGTCTTCTCACACTTCTTACATCCGATACATCCAAGTTCGCAGGCAGTTGTAACAGCCTTGCCTTTGGCATGGGAACTGCAGCCTACGAAAGTCTTCTGCTCGTATGGTGCAAGCTCGATCAGATGATGCGGGCATTTTGCGATACATTTACCACAGGCTTTACATGCATCACGGTCTACGACTGCAACACCGTTCACGATATGGATCGCATCAAACGGGCAGGCTTTTACGCAGCTTCCGAATCCCATACATCCATAGGAACAGGCTTTGGCACCGCCGCCCGGGATGAATGCCATCATTTCACAGTCTTCTACACCTGTGTAAGTGTAGTTGTCTTTTGTTTTTTCACAAGTTCCGGTACATTTTACGAAAGCAGCCATACGTGCGCTCTCGACAACTTCCTGTCCCATGATCCCTGCGATCACTTTTCCAACTGCTTCGCCGCCTACCGGACATGCATTGACCGGTGCTTCTCCTTTGGCGATCGCTGCTGCCAGACCATCACAGCCCGGATATCCACATCCACCACAGTTGTTTCCCGGAAGTGCTTCACGGACAGCAACTTCCTTCTCATCGACTTCTACCGCAAATTTCTTGCCGGCAACGCCGAGGAAGATTCCAATAAAGAGGCCCACTGCTGCAACAACGACAGTTGCCACGATAATTGCATTAATATCCATAATCTACGCCTCCTTCGTTACTTAAGCAGTCCGGAAAATCCGAAGAATGCGATCGCCATCAGACCTGCTGTAAGCAGTACTTTCGGGAAGCCCTGGAAAGATTCCGGAACATCGTTGTATTCAATTTTTTCTCTGATACCAGCCATCAGGGTGATAGAGATTGTAAATCCGACTGCTGTCGCAAATCCGTTTACAGTTCCCTGAAGGATGTTGTAGCTTTTCTGTACGTTTGTCAGGGCAACACCAAGAACTGCACAGTTTGTTGTGATCAGAGGAAGGTATACACCGAGTGACTGATAAAGTGCCGGCATACCTTTCTTGAGGAACATTTCAACAAACTGGACAAGTGCTGCGATGATAAGGATAAATACGATCGTCTGTAAATATTCCATATGTGTCGGTACCAGGATGAAGTTGTAGATCAGACCTGTTACAAAGGAAGACAATGTGATGACGAAGATGATCGCACCACCCATTCCTGCCGCCGTTTCGATTCTCTTGGATACACCGAAGAACGGGCAGAGTCCGAGGAACTGGCTTAAGACTACGTTGTTGACGATCGCAGAGCTTACCAGGATCAGTAATAATTCTTTCATGCTTCCTTGCCTCCTTTGCACATTGTGTTGTTGCAGGTATCACAGCCTGCGCAGCATCCGCAGCCTTCACTCGGGTCAATGCCTCTCTTGGCAGCACCGATCTTGAATTTGTTCTGGAGCGCTGCAAGCATTGCAAGAACAAAGAATGCTCCAGGTGCAAGGATAAAGATCGTGATCGGCTCATATCCGAACTTTCCGCCTGCTGCGAGTGGAAGTATCTGATGTCCAAAGATCTGTCCGGCACCGAGAAGTTCACGGACTGCACCGATGCAGGTGATACTTAAGGTAAATCCAAGTCCCATACCAATACCATCAAATAATGACGGGATTGGAGGATTCTTGGAAGCATATGCCTCTGCACGGCCAAGGATGATACAGTTTACAACGATCAGAGGGATATAGATTCCAAGTGCGGAATACAGGCTTGGGATAAATCCCTGTAAAAGCATCTGTACAATAGTTACGAAAGATGCAACGACAACGATAAATGCCGGCATACGAACTCCATCCGGAATGAATTTCCTAAGAAGGGAGATCATAAGGTTTGACATTGCAAGGACTACTGTTGTGGTAAGTCCCATTCCGATACCGTTGATCGCGGATGTGGTAACTGCCAGTGTAGGACACATACCCAGTACCAGCACAAAAGTCGGGTTTTCTTTGATAATACCGTTTACAAGACGTTCAGCAGGTGTATTTGCTTTCATGACTCTGCTCCTCCTTCCACATAACGAAATGCACAAAGGCCGGCATTTACACCGTTTGTCATGGCATTTGTAGTAATTGTGGCACCACTGATCGCATCGATCTGGTCGTCAGATGTGGCACCTGTCTTGGTATATTCGAATTTTTCTACGTTCTTATCCTTAAACTGATCCTGGAAATCCGGGTTCTTGGCTTTCATACCAAGTCCGGCTGTCTCGCTGATGGACAGGATGGAGATTCCGTTTAAGGTTCCGTCATTCTGAATTCCCATGGTGAACTGGATGTCTCCGCCATATCCTTCAGAATCTGTAACGTTGAGTGCATAGCCGATCGTCTCACCGGAAGCATCCTTGGCTTCCATGATCTCGTTGATCGTCTGTGCATTGAAATTATTCTCTGCAAGGTTTGCTGCCAGTGCATCAGCATCTACATCATATACTTCAAAGCTGTCTGCATCTTCAAATACAGCCTTGTATGCTTCCTGTTTGGACTGCTCCTGCTGCTGTGCGATAGGATCTGCTGTGATATCCTGGACTACGCCAAGTGCAAGACCGGCAACAAGCGTGATCGCTGTAATCGCGATCGTATCTTTTACAATACTCATGCTTTTTTACCTCCTTTTCCAAAAGCAACCGGTTTGGTCACTTTCTCGATAAGCGGTACCAGAAGGTTACAGAAGATGATCGCATAGGAAACACCCTCTGCGGATCCGCCAAAGAGACGGAAGATCGCTGTGACAACACCAAGACAGCATCCGTAAAGTAACTGTCCCTTCGGTGTGATCGGGGTCGTTACATAGTCAGTTGCCATGAACCATGCACCAAGCATCAGACCGCCGCCGAACAGATGGCTGAAAAGATAGTTTACATCAAATCCCTTGCCTGTCCCAAGCATATAAAGGATTACAAATACTGCAAAACTTCCGATATATGTAAGCGGGATCTTGAGGTCGATGACTTTGAATGCAAGAAGGATCACTGCACCGATCAGGATCGCGATTGCAGAAGTCTCACCGATGGTTCCGTGAATATTACCGATGAACAGGTTCTTTACAGAGATGGAATCTGCTGTGAATCCGCTGTTCTTAAGTTCTGCAAGAGCAGTTGCTCCTGTAACAGTATCAATACAGTGATATCCGCTCAACTTGTCCACTGCGAAATCTGTCATTTTGCCTGCAAAGGAGATCATCAGGAAACATCTTGCAGCAAGTGCCGGGTTCATGAAGTTCTGTCCCAGACCGCCGAAAAGCTGTTTTACAACGATGATTGCAAAGGCACTGCCGAGTACCGGCATCCACAGCGGGATCTGCGGCGGCATGTTGAGCGCAAGCAGAAGTCCTGTAACAACTGCACTGAAATCATTGATTGTGTTCTTTTTATGCATAAGACGGTCATACAGCCATTCAAAAAAGACGCTGGACGCAACCGTCACGAGTACAACAAGAAGTGCACGGAAGCCGAAGTTCCAGATACCAAACAGTGTGGTAGGAAGCAGCGCAAGTGCAACGAGCTGCATGATCCGGCTTGTTGTCATTTTGTCCCTGACATGAGGATTAGATGATACATTTAACATTTGTTCCATTTTGTTCCCTCCCCCTATTTCTTCTTACGGCTGGCAAGAACCATTTTACGCATAGATTTGATACTCTGGGTCAGCGGTCTCTTCGCCGGACAGATATAACTGCAGCATCCGCATTCACAGCATTCCATACCATCCAGTGCTTCAAAACCTGCCATATCACCACGTTCAGCCAGCGTAGCCAGACGAGCCGGAAGAACATGACCGGGACAGACACCTACACAACGGCCACAGTTGATACATGCCGTCTGGATCTTCTGTGCCTCAGCTACTGCATCATGCTCCAGGAAAAGGAATGCAGAGGTTGTCTTGGTGCACGGGATATGAAGGTCATATAACGGGAATCCCATCATCGGACCACCGGAGATGATTTTCTCGATCTTGGCTTTCAGTCCGCCTGCTGCATCGATCAGTTCAGACATATCGGTTCCTGTATAAACACTGAAGTTCTTAGGCTCTTTGATGCCGTCACCTGTTACAGTCACAACTCGATCCATGACAGGTCTGCCCTGGATAACAGCCTTGTATATAGCAACTACAGTCTCTACGTTGTCTACCACGCATCCAACATCTGCCGGGAGCATCTTGGAGTTGATCTCTCTGCCTGTTGTCGCGTAGATCAGGGTACGCTCACCACCCTGTGGGTATTTGGTCATGAGTTCTTTGACTTCGATCCTCGGGATATCCTTGACCAGTTTCTGCATCTTCTCGATACAGTCCGGTTTGTTGTCCTCGATACAGATATAACCTTTGGCAGAATCAAAGAGTTTCAGGATCACTTTAAGTCCCTCGACTACTTTCTCCGGTTCTTCCATCATTCTGCGGTAGTCACTGGTGATGTACGGTTCGCACTCCGCGCCGTTTACCAGTACGTATTCGATCTTGGAAGGATCCTTCGGTGCCAGTTTGACATGAGTCGGGAAACCGGCTCCACCCATACCTACTACTCCGCCTTCTTTGATACGGTTCAGGATTTCTTCTTTGGTCAGATCTTCCAGTTTCGCAGGTGTGAGCTCCACTTCCTGATACTGTTGGTCGTTCTCCACGATGATCGCATCGATCATGGCGCCTGTCGCATTCAGGCGCTTCTCGATCCCCTTAACAGTACCTGATACAGATGCGTGAAGAGGTACAGATACAAATCCTCCTGCATCTGCGATCTTCTGTCCTGCGAGAACCTGGTCACCCTTTTTGACACATGGAACAGACGGTGCTCCGATGTGCTGAGACATCAGGTAAGCCATGTCTCCTTTTGGGAGATACTTCTCAATCGGATGATTCTTTGCCAGTTCCTTACCTTCGTAAGGATGGATTCCGCCCTTAAAGGTCAGTTTTCCCATATATTCGTTTCCTCCTTTTTCATGAGCTGGTATCCACCGCCCATGTTTATTTTGTTTCTGGTGCTGCAGACGATGCCCTCTGCAGTAGAAATCTTGATTAGTTACTGTGCACTCCATTCACAATAACCGCTATCTATACTATACATCTTTTTCACTAAAAATTCACTACCCAATTCACAAAATATTGTGTATAATTAAATACAATCAAGAAAGGAAAAATATAACATGATTGTTAAAAAAATGCCGATTTTACAAGGGTTTCCAGACCCTGATACTGTTAAATTTTTGTCGAGTGCAGAATTAAAGTTGTCAGAATTTTCACCTATTTTTTACGATATTGAGACTACAGGTCTGTCCCGATATTCCACCTTCGTTTATCTGATCGGAGCCGTACGATATGAACAAAACCTATGGATCCTGACACAGTGGCTCGCGGAATCTCCCGAAGAAGAATCTCTGATCATCGAGGAATTTACCCGCTATATACAGGGCGCAACCTGTACGATCCAGTACAATGGAAACCGTTTTGACCAGCCTTATCTCGAGGAAAGGTGTCGAAGGAGCGGTCTTCCTTCCCCTTTTGGAGAGCTTCCGTCGATTGATCTCTATCAGTCGCTCAGATCGTGTCAGACTTTGTTTAAATTATCACGAATGAAGCAGCCCGACCTGGAAAATCTGTTTCCTTCCATACACAGAATACACTGTGACGGCGGTCAGTGCATCCGATTGTACCGCTCCTATATAAAAAAGAAGGACCCCTCCGCACTGGAAACGGTTCTGGGTCACAATCAGGAAGACTTATGCGGGCTTGGATCTGTCTATACGCTTCTGAGCTACAAATTCCTCTATCTCGGCGAATATGAGCCTTCCGCTGTCCGCATGCACGGCCAGGAAGAACTTGTGATCACGCTGGCGCTAAAGCATCCGGTCCCTGTTCCCGTTTCCTGTGTCACAGAGGAATTCTATCTCACCGTCAATGATTCCGAAGCCAAACTGCTCCTCCATCTCAGGGATGGAAAGCTCCGGCAGTATTATCCGAATTACAAGGACTATGAATATCTCCCCGGAGAAGATCAGGCAATCCCCAAATCGCTCAGCCGCTACGTGGACAAGAGCCTGCGGACAGCAACCACGCCCCAGACCTGTTACACCTGGTTCTGCTGCGACGAAAGTTTCCTCAACAGCAGACAGAAACAGATGCAGTACCTGACACATTCTCTCCCTTGTCTTCTCAAAAATCTCGGAAAATAACGCAAAAAAAATCCCGGCAGACCTTAAATCTGTCGGGATTTCATATTATTTGGAATTAATTAAGCCTCTGTGTCTTCTTCTGCCTGTGCAGGAGCTTCCAGTGCTTTCATGCTAAGGCTGATCTTCTTGTCTTCGCCGTTGAAGTCAACAACCTTTGCTTCGATTTCCTGTCCGATGGAAAGTACATCAGATGGTTTTGCAACGTGCTCTCTGGAAATCTGGGATACATGAAGAAGTGCATCGATTCCAGGTGCCAGTTCAACGAATGCACCAAAATCTGTCATACGTGCAACTTTACCAGTTACAACGTTGCCTACTGCGAATTTCTCAGCAGCTGTAAGCCATGGATTCTCTTCCGGGAATTTCATGGACAGTGCGATCTTGTCTCCGTTGATCTCTTTGATCATAACTTTAACTTCGTCACCAACGTTGAATACTTTCTTCGGGTTCTCTACTCTGCCCCAGGACATTTCGGAGATATGAAGAAGTCCGTCTGCTCCACCGAGATCGATGAATGCACCGAAATCTGTAACGTTCTTAACAACGCCT
>NZ_FR886754.1:4460-19623 GCF_000436615.1 Blautia sp. CAG:237 | reverse complement strand
CGGATTGCATCGGAATTACCATCAGCTATTTCAATTTCCACAAACGATCATATGATACAGCCATGATTGTCTCCTGACATCCATATAAAACCTTGTACTCTGTTATTAACAAGTATATCATCGCCTCATATATTTCGCAAGAACTTGCGATTTTCATCAGCAAAAGAAAAAATCCCCGGAAAACCTTGTAATTCAAGATTTTCCAGGGATATAGATTTTAATCTAACTCCGCGCCATTGCTTTCAATTACCTTCTTATACCAGTAAAAGCTTTTCTTTTTATAACGATTTAATGTACCTGTTCCGTCATCGTTACGATCTACATAGATAAATCCATAACGCTTGCGGAGTTCTGCTGTGGAGGCGCTTACCAGGTCGATGCAGCCCCAGGTGGTATATCCTATCAGTTCTACACCCTCCTCGATCGCTTCTTCCATCTGTTCGATGTGGTCGCGCAGGTACTGGATGCGGTAATCGTCTTCGACTGTCCACTCTCCGTCTGCTCCCTGCACCAGTTTATCCACAGCACCAAGACCGTTTTCCACGATAAACAGTGGTTTCTGGTAGCGGTCCCAGAGAGTATTTAATACATAACGAAGTCCCTTCGGGTCGATCTGCCAGCCCCACTCGCTTGCTTTGAGGTACGGGTTTGGTACGCCGCCGAGGAGATTTCCTTCGCCACGGACATTTTTCTCCGGGTCTGTTGTCGCGCATACGCTGACATAATAACTGAAAGATACAAAATCTACGGTGTTTTTGAGGATTTCCATATCTTCGTCTGTCACGGAAATGGAAATTCCATGCTCTCTCATATAACGCTTCGCATATCCCGGATAATAGCCACGGACATGCACATCTGCGAACATCATGTTCTTGTGGTCCTGCTCCATTGCAGCAAGCACGTCAGACGGGTCTGCTGTCAGCGGATATACCGGCATGCTTAAGATCATGCAGCCAATCTGGAAATCCGGATTGACCTCATGCCCGATCTTTGTCGCCCAGGCACTTGCAACCAGCTCATGATGCACTGCCTGGTAGAGATCACTCTGAGAAAGTTTTTCCTTCGGTGTGTTGATACCGCCACTCATAAATGGAGATTCCAGGATGGAATTGATCTCATTGAAAGTCAGCCAGTATCTTACCTTGTCTTTGTAGCGGGTAAATACGGTTGTCACATAACGTTTGTAGAATTCGATCAGATCACGGTTTACCCAGCCGTCATAATGCTCTGCCAGATACAGCGGTGTCTCATAATGAGATAAAGTTACAAGTGGCTCGATTCCATATTTTCTGCACTCGTCAAACAGATCATCATAAAACTGAAGTCCTGCCTCGTTCGGAGTCTCTTCATCTCCATGTGGGAAAATACGGCTCCATGCGATCGAGGTACGGAATACTTTGAATCCCATTTCCGCAAATAATCTGATGTCTTCTTTGTAACGATGGTAAAAATCAATTCCTACCAGTTTCATATTGTCATCTGTCGGCTGTTTGCTTCTCGGTCCTTTGATCCCGTGCGGAAGGACGTCCTGAATGGACAGTCCTTTGCCATCTTCCTGATAAGCACCTTCACACTGGTTTGCGGCTACTGCACCGCCCCATAAAAAATTCTTCGGAAACATAAATTGACTCCTTTCTTAGATATCCAGGGCTGCATGATATCCCCAGTATACGGCATTGGTGATCGTAGAAACTTTGCTTGCATCACCGATCACTGCCACATATGGAGCACAGTCTCTTAAATTTTCCACAACATCGGTTCTGGAACGCTGTCCTAATGCACAGATAACGGAAGTTCCCGGAACGAGGACTTTTTCTCCGTTTTCATTCTCACACCAGACACCCTCTCCGGTGACTTCCAGTCCACGGTAGTTTGTGTGTATCTCTGCGTATTTAGCGATTTCTTTGAGAAGCAGTGGTCTGTGTCTTACGTTTGCATCCGGGGCAAGTTCACTTCTCATCTCTACGAGGTGAACTTTCTTTCCTTCCATTCCCAGATGGATCGCACATTCACAGCCGGCAAGTCCGCCGCCGAATACAACAACCTCATCGGTCACTTTCTCTTTTTCTTTATAATAATTGTTGACAACCACAACATTTTCTCCGTTCAGTCCCGGAATCGGCGGAACGAGCGGTCTGCTTCCTGCTGCAATGATCAGCGCATCTGCATTTTCTTTTTCTGCGTATTCTTTTGTGACTTCTGTGGAAGTACGGATCTCCACGCCGGCATTGCGCGCAAGAAGTTCATAGGTTCCTGCCAGTTCATACATTTCGTGTTTAAACGGAAGCGCCTGCTCACTCTTGAGAATGCCGCCGACTTTATCTTCTTTCTCGCAGAGAATGACCTGATGCCCTCTTCTCGCCGCGGTATAGGCTGCATAAAGTCCTCCCGGACCGCCACCTGCAACGAGTACTTTTTTCTTAACAGGAGCCGGTGTAACTTCGTCACCTTCCATCTCGCGTCCGATCAGTGGATTGACGGTACAGCGTCTTGTGGATGTTGCCGCTCTCTCTGCCATGCAGGTGAAGCAGCGGAGGCATTTTACAATCTCCTCATCCCTGTTTTCCATGACTTTGCGCGGAAGGAACGGGTCTGCAAGAAGTGCTCGCGCCATGTAAACGATATCTGCTTTTCCCTCGGCAATGATCTGTTCCATCTGTGCCGGGTCATTCAAGCCGCCGATCGTTGCAACCGGGACAGAAACATGCTTCTTGATCTCGGCTGCCAGATATACATTGCATCCATGTTCTTTGAACATAGACGGATGTGTGTCGCCAAAACCTCTCTGGTAAGTTCCTGCGGATACATGAAGGATATCCAGATATGGCTCCAGGATCTTTGCGATCTCTACGCCGTCTTCCAGTGTATAGCCGCCCTCGAATAATTCAGAACCGCTCATACGGAATTCAATTGGGAAAAACGGACCGACGCCTTCGCGGACTGCCTTGAGCACTTCGATTGCAAAACGACAGCGGTTTTCCAGAGAACCGCCGTACTCATCTGTTCTCTTGTTGAAATATGGAGAAAGGAACTGGTTCACCAGCCAGCCGTGTCCACCGTGCACCATGATCATCTCAAATCCGGCACGTTTCGCCAGGGCTGCTGTCTCCTTATAGGAAGCAACAATGTCTGCGATCAGTTCTTTTGTCAGGGCTTTTACTTCCACGCCATCTGGACGGACAGTGTCGGATGGTCCCCACTGATGCATGCTTTTCTGTCTGTTCTTGTCTGTCATGTAGGTTCCTGCATACATTCCGGAATGAGAAAGTTCAATGCTCGGGATCGCGCCATGACGGCGGATCGCATCTGCGGTGTAGGTTGCGGATGCAAGAGAATTCAGGATAGAAGTATCCAGATGATATGCATGAGAACCATCTGTCTCCGGGTGCACCATACACTCACTGACGGTAACTGCACCTGCGCCGCCTTTACCTCTCAGCTCATAAAAAGCTGTGGACTTCGGTCCGATGCATCCGTCATTTGTGATATCTGTTCCACCCATCGGTGCAGAAAACATACGGTTACGAAAAGTTACTCGGCCAACCTGTAATGGTTTACATAAATTTGGATATTTTCTTACCATGATTTTCCTCCATATATCTATCTTAACTAATTCATTTACTCCATCAGGAGAGCTTTCAGATACTCCCCTTCTCTTCTGTTTTCCAAAAGTTCCATCAGTTCATTGACTTTGTCCATGCTTATCTTCTTTTCCCGTGCTTTGATATGTACATAGACTGCACCGATCAGATTGGCGTCATTAAAAAACTGACAGGTCGTAACTTCCGGAACAGGCAGTGTCCACGGAAACATTCCATTGATCTTTGCCAGTTCTTCCCGGATCAGCTGCAGAAGGAGCGGCTGTTCACTGATCCCGCCGCCGATCGCAATCTTTTCCGGGTCAAACATATATTGATAATTATGAATCTGGATTGCAAGTTTTTTTGCATGCTTGCGGATTCCGGCAAGTGCGCTCGGATTTCCCTGATTTGCAAGGGAAAAAGCCTTCTCGCCACTCAGTTCTTCCACCGGGATCCCGGTTTCTTCTGAAACACTGCGAAGAAGGGACGCTGCACCGGCTGTCTCTGCCAGACAGTTGGACATTTTGTAATCATCCTTGCTGTCTGTGATGATATAACTGAACTCACCTGCCATGAAGTTTCTTCCGCTGACAATCTCACGGTTACAGATGACCGCACCACCGACTGCTGTGCCGCAGACAACGACGATCGCATTGTTGCAGTCCTTGATGGCTCCTTTCCATAGCTCTGCCAATGCTGCACATTTCGCATCATTTTCTACCGTTACCGGGACATGAAGCCTCTGTTCCAAGATCTCCACGATATTTACGTTGCTGATGCAGAAAAGGCTTCCACCTGTATACATAAAGCCGCGTTTGGAATCAATGATCCCAGGCATGCTTAAGGCTACTCCATCCAGTTCATAACTGCTGCTTACTTTTTCATAAATCTCTACGAGGGAGTCAATAAAAATCTCCATAGAATCCTGTCGGGTCGGAGTCTTATCCTTCACGGAGATCGAACACTGATCTGTGATCACCGCATATTTAATAAAAGTTCCACCCACATCGATTGCCAGATAATTCATTTTGCCACCCCGTTTTTCCAGATTTTGTTTTTGCTGTAGATGATATTTCCTTCGCCGCCGTCCAAACGCTCAAAACGCTCGTTGGCTTTTTTTGCGACAAAGGCTTCCATTCCCATGAAGTTGAACGGAACATCATCTGCTTTTCCTGCCATGACTTCATCACACACTTCGATCACGCTCTGGATCATATCTGCGGATGCTTTTATCACATGATGACACAGGCAGGGTTCCTCAAATCTTCCTGTCAGTTTCTGCTGTACATGGATGAGGTTTTCTCTGTACTCTTCCACGGACAGTGAATTTTCATCAAATAAAAAGGTCGCATTGTTGCAGGCATCTCCGAGGATCAGGATCTTTTCCTCCGCTACCAGAATGACCATCGTTCCTCTGGTATGTCCCGGAAGTGCGTAGACTTCTGCATGGATTTCTCCGAGGTTAAAAACCTGTCCATCTTTCAGGACTTTAAAATCAGCCAGTGTCGGCTGCACGTAATCATCCTCTGCAAAATCCAGAAGTTTTCCCCCGAGGTTTGCCTGGATATAACCTTTGCGCTCTTCCAGCGGGCTCATGGCTTCATAGATGGCATTGTCCGCCGGGTTCATATATACTTCGTCAAACTCTGGTGCTCCCAGTGCATGATCGACATGACCATGGGTAAGGATCACCGTGATCGGTTTCTCTGTCAGTGTTTCCACAAATTTTCGTAAATGACCTACTCCAAGGCAGGTATCTACCAGGACTGCTTTTTCCTCACCCTCGATCAGATACATGATCTCACCGGTCAGACTTCGGATTGCAGTCATATGTGTATTTAATTTTTCTGCGCTGTAATACTGGATCATTCCTGCTCATCCTCCATATCTTTGACAAGTCCTGTAAGTTCATTGCTCAGCTGGTCGATCTCTTCCGGACGGAATCCCATGAAAGTAAGACGTTTGATGGTATCCAGACTCTCAAAGAAATAGTCCTCGTTTCCGGTAGAAAGGAAATGCATCAGCATCGGGGAAACACGTTCGATGATCGCCATTGCTTTTTCGTCTTTCATCATATCTTTGAACAGTGTCTTGCGGGTGTAACGGTGACGGAGATCTTCGGTCGGCTGATAATCATAAACATAAACACCTGCGGAAACTTCCTCCACCTCGCCATCGTAGAATGGCAGTCCGATCACTGCTGTACAGTTGAACGGAACCTCGATTTCCACATGTACGGAACCGTCGCGGCGGATTTTCCACTCAATGCGGTAAGTTCCATAGACAGAGTCGTAGGACATCTTCATGTATCCCATCTTTCCGTTCATAAGCGGTGTGATCAGGGCTTTCTTGAATCCCGGCTCCAGTGCTTTCAGTCCGGCAACGTCGCGGTAGAGATATTCCACGACTGCTCCATATGCATAATGGTTCAGAGAGTTCATCATTGTTCCACTTAACAGTCCATTATCCAAGACAGAGTTCCATCTTTCCCAGATAGTTGTCGCACCAAGTTCGACACAGTGCATCCAGCCCGGATAATCCTCCTGCATCAAGAAGTAGAAGGCTTCTTCTTCCATGCCGTTTTCTGCCATGACTTTGCACATAATCGGTGCACCTGCAAAACCGCCCTTGAGTTTGTAGCAGTCTTTGAACAGACGTCCCTTCAGCCCTTCGATGACCTGCTGTTTTTCTTTGTAGACACCGGCATACAAAGCTGTGATGTAACCTGTCTGAGAGTCGATCGCCAGACGGCCGCTCTCTGTAAAGTATTCTTTCAGGATCGCCTGATAGATTCTGGAATAAAGTTCTTCATATTCTGCGGCAAGATCTTCGTAGCCGAGGATTTCTGCTGCTCTGGCAACCTTTTTGACAGACATGGAATAATAGCAGGAACCGATGAAGTATTCGTCTGTTCCGCCCTCCATGCTCTGCTCGGTACGTCCGTCCAGTGCCAGCCAGTCACCAAGCTGGTTTCCGAAATCGTACAGATATTTCTGTCCTCTCGCCTTATCCTGCTCTGTAATCCAGTCTACCCAGTCTTTCATCATCGGGAAATACTCTGCGAGGGCTGTTTTGTCCCCGTAATATTCATAGAGTGCATCCGGCAGAAAGGTCGCAATATCGCTCCAGATACTGCTTGCGATCTCAGTTCCCGGTGCAAATATCGGGATCACGCCCGGAAGGATGCCGTTCGCTTTTTTCTGTGCGAGACGCAGGTCATGGATGAATTTGTGATAAAAAGCTGCTGTGTTCATATTGTAGGAGGCAGTTCTTGCAAACACCTGTGCATCCCCGCACCAGCCAAGTCTCTCATCTCGCTGAGGGCAGTCAGTTGGAAAATCAATGGAGTTGGATTTCTGTCCCCACATGGCATTTAAGAACAGACGGTTCACACCGGCATGACCGGTCTCGATCTTTCCTGTGATCTCCATATCGGAATAAACCGCTTTGCCGAGAATATCTGTCTTTCGCAGTTCGCCATCCCATCCGGTCACTCTCACATAGCGGAAACCAAAGAAAGTGAAGGTCGGTCGGACCAGTTCTTCTCTTTCGTCGGAAATATAGACGAACTGAGATTTCGCAGAACGATAGTTTTCATTATAGAAGTTTCCATACTGCAGAATCTCACCGAAATCAAAGACAAGTTTTGTTCCTTTTTTCTGGTGGTTTACAAAGGTGATATATCCTGCAAAGTTCTGTCCAAAATCAAGGACAGTTTCTCCTGCCGGTGTGTGGATGATCTCTTTGACCGGCATATCTTCCATCTCGCGGACCGGAAGGCTGTATCTCTCTGTGAGCTTTCCTTCGACAGTCGTCTCCACTGCCTGATAAACCCTGTTTTCTTCTTTTTCCCAAAGGAGATGATTGATGATCTCACCGTCATAAATGCTGTCATCTTCGATGTCAGAGCCCTGATAGTTCCATGTATTGTCTGTTCCGATCACCTGCTCTGTCCCATCGGCATAGCTGACGTGCAGTTCCGCAATCAGAAGGAATCTGCTGCCAAAATTCTCTGCCATTCCTGCCAGCCCGAATTTTCCTTTGTACCAGCCATTTCCGAGAGAAACGGAAAGTCTGTTTTCTTTAGCGAGAAGTTCTGTCACATCGAAAGTCAGGTACTGTTCTTCTTCGTGATAGTCACTGTAGTAAGGAGTCAGGACTTCGTCACCAACTTTTCTGCCATTCAGTTCTGCCTGAAAAAGTCCAAGTCCGCTGATGTATAATCTGGCTGCCTGAATTTCTTTTTCCACTTCAAACTCTTTGAAGAAAAACGGATGATGTTTGTATTCCGGCTCTGTCGTGATCCATTTTGCCAGCCAGGATTCCTGCATTTTGGCTGTCTCGAAAGATACTGGTTCACTGACTGCTGTTTCATCCTGATCATCTGTCACGGTTACTCTGACAAAATATCTGGTGCGCGGCTCGGTCTTCATCTCCAGGGCTTCTCCTGTCTGGTTCAGGTCTGCGCTGTTCTTTTTGTAAAGAAGTTCTTTGAACTCTCTGTCCAGAGAAACTTCAATCTCTGCACTTTTTTGTGCAATCCCCTGACTGTCTGTGACTTTCCAGGAAACACGTGCGGAATCAAAGCTGTAGCCTGTTGGATTTTTCATGCCATTGATTTTTACATCTGTGATCTTCATACCGTTCTCTCCCTTTCGCATTTTTCATTACTGTGAATAATAACTGCTTTTACTCTATCTCCAAAACAGCCCCATATCTCTGTTTCCAGGACACAAGGCTGTCTTCCATTGGTGCACTACTTACTTTTGTTGATTCTATAATACGGTGATTTGCAGTTTTATTATATCTTTATTATGTCGTTTTTGTATTTTTATTGACATAAATTAGAATTCTCTCGGTTTATGGAGTTCCCGGTATTTTCTTGGAGTCATCTGTTTATATTTCTTGAACACTTTGCCAAAGTAGCTCTGCGATGGGAAGTTCACGTACTCTGCGATCCTCGGAAGGGATTCGCCTGAGTAGATCAGAAGGTTTGCCGCACGCTCGACGCGGAATTCTGTGATGTAGTCCTGCAGACACTCTCCCGTTTCCTTTCGGAACAGTCTGGAAAGGTAGGTGCTGCTGACTCCCAGATTTTCTGCAATGTCTTCCAGATAGATTTTTTCGCGGTAGTGTTTTCCCACATAATCTCTGCACTGCTCCACATAACTGGAAACATGCTTTTTCTCCAACGTCTTTCTGACTTCCTGGGTGATCCGCTCGACTGCCTGATCGCGGTATTTTATGATCCGCACAGCATCCCGGCATTCGTCGCATTTCTGGATATAAAGGTCACTGATCTGATAGGCAATATATGGTGGCACGCCGCTGTCGATCGCGGCTCTTGTACAGAGTGTGATCGCTACGATGCAGACGTTTTTCCAGTGGTTCATTTCCTTTGAGGAAAGCTTGCCAAGTTCAGAGTCCATATTTCGGGACTTCTGCACCGCATCTTCCACACGCCCTTCACGGACGCAGTCCAGAAGTTTCCGTTCTTCGAGATAGGTGTGGTGGTAGATCTCTTCCTCCTCAGATTTCATCTGAAAAAAGATCTCGTCCGTTTCCAGACTCCGCTCCGTCTCTTCATGGAGGTGACTGATATTTTCCAGCTCTTCGCCTGTATACTGCTCACCGGTAAGTACAGCCGCAAGGAGCTGTGTCAGGCTGATGATCTCGGACAGGGTAAATTTCTTCAGGCGTTTTTCCCTGGACTGCTCTACGCCATAGAACGCATAAAAGTAATGCAGATGGACCCGGTCCAGCATCTCCATGCTGAGCGGTCCGAAGTAAAAGCGCTGAGAGTCTTTCAGAATACAGCCGAAACATACCTTGTGTGCATCCCGGTAAAGAAATGGAATCTCCTGCTGCACTGCGCGCTCGTACAGAAGCTGCCGAAGTTCTTTGTTCAGATACAATGGATTACTCTCCGGGTTTTCCTGCCAGGAGATCAGCTCGCCGTCCTCCTCGTAGAAAATTCCCGTATTCTGAAGCAGCGCCAGCCGCCTGCATATAAATTCATAATTACTCCCGTCCATAATTTTCCTCCGATTTGTGATGTCTGACAGACTATACATTCGATATAGTTATAATTCAAACAGTTAGAATTATAACTATTATGTTTTACGATGTCAATAACTATTTTCGTATTTAATATATCATTTATCTGCATCGAGAAATAGATTAAACTGACAAATCGAGGCTGGCATTCTATATGATAAATCTAACGAACATCGGGAAATGAGCTTATTATTCAAGCCGATGCTGTCGGATCATAAAATCAACCAGCATCCACTTCTCTGATACTGTCTCGATATGCAAAACAAAAAAGAAAAGCCCACAGCATTTGCCACGGGCTTTGTCTATTATGATTTAGTTTTCTTTTCTTAATGCTGGCATTTCTTTTTCAAGTTTGTAGAACAGCATCAGTACGAAGCATACTACGATGCAGATTACCGGGATCCAGTTGTAAACGAAGCTGATCGCGTTCTGGGCTGCTGCACTCTGAGCTGCCTGTGCTGCGTCAAATCCTGCTCCTGCAAGTACCCATCCGAGTACAGCCTGTCCAAGACCAAGACCAAGTTTCTGTGCAGTACTTACACCTGCATTTCCCATTCCTGCTGCTTCTACGCCGTATTTCAGTTTACTGTATTCGATGGTATCAGATACCATTCCAAATGCCATACCACCGGCAGCACCAAGACCGATACCTTTGAGAACGTTGAACACGATCAGAAGTGCAACGTTGCTTCCGCAGAGACCGGTTCCTGCAAATCCGAGGATCATTCCTACCAGACCAACCTGATAAGTTCTATGTTTACCGAATTTTTTCATAAATGCCGGTGTCAGGAACATGATCGCGAACTGTGAAATAGACAGTGCGTTGTTGATCGGTGTGTACAGGTTAATGTCACCAAGTACATACTGTGCATAGAATGCTGCTGCAACAGAGTACATTACGATGACAAAGAAGATCAGGAACATACAGATCGTCATAAGGATCCAGTATTTGTTCTTAAACAAAGCTTTGATTGCCTGTCCAACCGGAACTTTGTCCTGTTTCTGTTCTTCCTGTCCGCCAACTTCTACGGCTGTACGTTCTTTTGTTCCGAAGAAGCAGAGAACACTTGATACTACAATAATGATACCTACAATGATGAAAGTTTTTGTCCATGCGCTCTGTACATACATGTCACCTGCTCCGAAGTGGTTCAGCCATTTCAGGAAGAAAGTGTTCATTGTGATGTTTGCGAGTGTCTGGAAGATCATGTTCATATTTCCAAGAAGTCCACGGTCATAGGCATTCTCTGTCATCAGGTAGTTCATGGATGTGTATGGTACATACATGGATGTGTAGAATACAGAGTTTACCAGGTTGTACATGATGAATACATATACGTATTTTACTGCTGTTGTCAAAGATGCCGGGATGCAGAACAGCAGCAGGCTGGCGATTGCCATCGGAATACACATGCGAAGCAGCCAGATCCTTGCTTTACCATGTTTTGATTTTGTGCGGTCTACGATGCCTCCCATGATCAGGTCGCTGACACCGTCAAATACTTTTGAAACTGCGATGATCGTTCCTACAACACCTGCGTCAAGTACTGCCACGTTTGTAAGATACAGCATGAAGAACGCTGACATGATACCGTTGACCCATGCAAGTCCATAGTTACCCATTCCATAGCCAATACGCTCACTCCAGCTTAAGTTGGCTTTCGGGTCGTTGTGCTTTGATGCAAAACTTACCATTTTTTTCTCCTCTCCTTTGTTTCCCTTTTTTCATTTTACTACTTACGTTTCCAGACTTTGTTGACTTGTTCTTCAACAATTTCTATGCTCTAATCATAGCAGTCGAAACTCTATTCTTATATCTTTATTTTGATATTTTTGTCTTTATTTTATCTCTGTTTTGCAAATTATCTGATCTTTTACGGAATCCGGAGTCTGATAGGTAATGTCCAGTTTATCACCCTCTTTGGTCCATTTCACATAGATCATACCCTTCGGAGTTTTGACAGTGCCCTCTGCTTTCTTCAGATAGCCTGATACCGGACGGATCTCGATTTTTTCATAGCCTGGTGCCGCCGGACGAACACCGAGGATCGTTCCCGGAAGTTCGTATAATGCAAGTGATCCCCAGGCATGACATTCGCTTCTTGCGTATGCTTCGGATTCCACACAGGTTGTACAGTGGTTCTTGAGCATTGTGCGCCATGCTTCCCAGTACTGATCTGTGTATGCATACAGATCTGTCTTTTCCAGAGCACGGAATAAGTAAAAACGCATCGCAACTGTACACTGTGCAAAGTGATCTTTTTCCTCGATCGTTCTGAGGATATTTACCCTTGCCTGATCTGTATCAATGGTGTCTGTCAGGCAGGCAAAAACCTGACAGTGCTGGCTGTATTCTTCTACTCCCGGACCATCCTGAACCATGCCGTCTGTGTTGATACAATACGTTCTGACCGCATTCTGCACCTTCACTGCACGTTCTGTAAACTGTGATGCTTCGTCTTTTCTTCCAAGATATTCCGCCAGTTTTGCCGCATGCTGAAGGCCATAAATATACAGAAGACTTTCCATCGTGATCGGTCCTTTTAATCCTGCCGGCGGCATGCCGCTTGTCGGATTCCATTCTGCTGCCCAGTCGATAAAGGACCAGAAAGCTTCCTCCATGATAAGCCCGCCTGTCTTGCCTACATAGCCTTTAGGAGAAAGATGTTCTTCAAAAAACTGCAGGATGCGTTCTACGGTCGGCATGTATTTTTCTACCAGTTTATGGTCTCCGAAATACATCATATGGTCGTAGATCATCAGGATATAATAGATAGAAAATCCCGGGATGATATTTGGATTGCAGTTCGGATAAGAGCAGTTCAGAAGTCCGTCGTACCGCTGTGCCCTCGCAAGATCATCGATGCATTTTCTTGCCAGTCTGTCATCCGCGCTTACAGAATAAGTATACAGAATCTGTGTTCTGGAATCCATCACATACTGCAGCTGCTCGTAATATGGACAATCCTCATAAGTCTCGTGCATGCATCTTCGCAGCGTTCTCTCGCTGATCTCCCAGATATCTGAGAGGCTTTCGTCAGAGGTTTTTACACTGGTACTTACTTCCAGAGGATATCCTGTCTCCTGATAATCAAAGCGCTGTAATCTAAGCGGCTCTGCTCCTGTTTTGATGTGAAGCTGTACAAAACGGAAAGTACGGAACCAGAATGGCTCGTAGATTTCCGGCTCATTCTGTATTCCCAGACCTGCTACATGATAATTGTCCTGATAGCCTTCCAAATGTCCGTTTTTCTGATCCAGACGATCTTTTTTGAGTGCTACATGATCCGGTCCGACATGTTCTTCCTGCACATAGGCTTCTGCATAGGTCAGGGTAATATCTGCACTTTTTCCTGCGGATAAAACGAGAGAAATATAGCCTGTCATCTCTTCACCGGCACTGATCTCTACGATTTCTTCTGTATCTGACGGGATCTCAAGTGCTGTTTTTCCTTCTATGAATTCCTGCCATTTTTCCTGTGAATGAATAGATTTTGATACTGCCATGATGTCTGTAAAACGGCAGTCTTTGCGGTACATATATGGGATCGTTCGTTCCTGAAGATTTCCCGGACTTACTGCCTGGTGGATTTCTACATTGATGTATGGCTTTGCAGATTCCCACTTTGAGTCGTCATATTCCGACGTTTTCCAGCCGAAGATTTCTGGGTTTCCAGACGCATTTTCGTGGATGATCAATGGGGCAAAACGTTCTTCTTCTCTTATGAAAGATACGTTTTTATTGATCTTACATTTCCAGGAATCGTCCGCATCCAGGCTGATTTCCTGTGTATCGACTGTTGTGATCTTGCCTTTTACGTATAAGCCTGGTGTGGCAGTGCGGAACATTCCGTGATTGCCGTCCATTGGATTTTCCGGATAGCGGAGTACGATAACGGCAAGGATGTTTGTTCCTTTCCTTAAATATCTGGTGATATCCAGACAATCCTTGAACCAGATACTCTTGTCACCTTTGCTCGGTCCGACTTCTACCAGATCATTGTTGATATATAGCTTATAACGTGTATCGGCTGAGATTTCCAGTTCTGCTTTCTGTAGTATTTCAGTCAGTTTGATGTTCTTTCGAAACAGTACGGTACGGGGGATTTTTTTGTCAGCATCTGACCATGACGGGATCCAGATCCAGTCTGAATTTTCGAGAAATTTCATTTGTTTGCGTTCCTTTCCTGTGATAATTTGTATCAAAATCTTTGTTTAAATTGCATCTATTTATTTCCTGTTTACCGTCTGACAGGGCTTTCTTCACTTTATTCTTTCTGCATTAATTCAATATCCGTTTGAAGAATCTGCACTCTTCATCATTGCATTTACGTGCATCCTCGGATCTTATATTGAGGTGAAAAACATGTCCCAGTTTTTCGGTTTTTCCACTGCGGTAATCGTGAAATTCACATGGGATATGCATGCTTTTTAGCTTCTCGTACATCAGAGGTGCCTGGCCTCTGAGAAAGTCTTCTTCTGCTGTCATGAGAAACGCCGGTGGAAATTTTTCTGTTACGTATTCATCTGCGCAGAGCAGCTGAAATTCCTGTTTCGTTCCTTTTCCCGGAAGATATTCTTCCATCAGTTTTCCTGTAAGCTCGTTCAGATTTTCCTCTCCTATATGATACTGCCCGCAATTCAGTGCCACTGCACGGATCTGCAAAGCTTCTGGTATATGGAATTTATAATTTGCGGCATAATCAGGATTGGTACAGATATCCAGATAAAGAGACAGGATATGTGCTCCTGCGGAGTCGCCCACTGCAAAGAGTTTCTCTGTATCTAATCTATAAGTTTCTGCGTTTTCCAGCACCCAGGTAAATACGGAATTTGTATCTTCCAGTGATGCCGGAAACTTATATTCCGGTGCCAGGCGATAAGAAAAATTCACCACCGCAAAGCCTCGCTCTGCAAGATCCATGCAGTAGAACTGATACCTTTCTTTGTCACCGTATACCCATCCACCGCCATGAACACTGACGATCACTGGAAGCTTTCCCGTAGCATCCTTTTGGCGATATACATCCAGTTTCTGCCATTTAGATTCTGTTCCATATATAATATCATCGTATCTTACAATGTTCTCCGGGGTCTTAAGCCCTGCATCTCTTTTATTATCTTCTTCTGCAAATTCTGCACGTATGATGTCGCTGATCCTTACCATTCTTATGTTCCTTTCCTATATTAAAAAACCGACCTGCATTTTCTACTTCTATTGTAGCGAATACCTGTCGGTTTTTATATCTTTATTTTGTGTTTTTTATTCTTTTATTGCGTTGTCTGTCCCGAAATCCATCACGCTCTTTTTGTCATAAACGACTCAAATCTCACATGCTGATCCATCTTGTCACCAATCATGCCGATCACTTTTCCCATGGTAAATGCGGCGAGGATCGTGCCGATTCCGAGTCCGTCCAGATGTCCGAGGATGATGCAGGTCATCAGTGCTGTTATGGTAAGGCAGGTAACGTCATAGCCGATTTTGATCCTGGAATATTTTACCTTCGTGATATCTGCCAGTT
>NZ_FR886754.1:0-4394 GCF_000436615.1 Blautia sp. CAG:237 | reverse complement strand
CGGAAGACCGCAGCGGTTGGAAAGTGCGATCCCGATGCACAAGAGCAGGTAGCTGATGATAAAATAAAGTACCCGGTATCCAATGGCTGTCGGCAGAACGCCTATCCACATTTCATGTACATCGAGCATCTCGCTGAATGCAAATCCAACGACAAAGCTGAAAAGATACGGTGCAACAAATTTCTTACGCATGATCATCAGGGATAATACCAGAAGTCCCTGGAAAATGTAGGTCCAGGTTCCAAGGGAGATCTTATTGAATACTTCCGAAAATGCATATGGTACACTGGAAATCGCCGAGATCCCGGAACCGGAATACAGCATCAGCACAACTCCCAGGCTGTTGATCAATACCACCACCAGCAACGCCAGCTCGCCCCGCAGGACCGGTAATTTCTTGTTCTCTTGTGTCTCAATTTCTTCTGTCATGGCTCTTTCCTCCATAAAATACGATTTATGCCTTGTCTATCTTAGCACTCGGGAAATCTTTTTTAAAGAGACAAAATACTGATTTCGTAAAAAATTTGTCGAACGTTTCTCTTTGACATATGGATGATTAATGTTTATAATATAGAACAAATCTTTCTAATCCATTTCTGGATAAAATTCCTGTTGTTTGTGCCTTGACAGTTGAATACAGGGTTTACACCCTTATGATTATCACCTATAATAATTACTATAATTATGAAAGGTGGTGCCAATATGGAGGTTAATCATGATATGAGTGATCCGGAATTAAAAGCTTTACTTATCGACAAATACACAGACCTGCAGCGTATTAAAAGAGCTAATGGTGATACTGTAAACGAAGAATTGGACTATCAGATCAAAGTGGCAACAGCCAAATTATCATCTTTCGGAGTTAATGTAGAAGACCTTACATTATAAATACCGATCAAGTAACTGTATAACACAAAAGAGTGTAAATCCTGTACTGAATTGTCAAGATCTGCACTCTTTTTATCGTATACGGAACATTGATTTTACCGTTTCATCGCCTCGCGGATGCATATTTCTATGTATTCTTCCCCAAGCGCTGTATTCACAGTCAGGTCGAAGTTTGCTGATGCGCCCCAGATACGGCCGGTGTAATAGCGGTAGTTGTCGGCGCGCCATTTATCTTCTTTCTGGATCTTCTGTTTTGCGTCTTTTTCGGACAGATGCAGACGGTCCATGACTCGTTTCATTCTGTTTTCCATTGGTGCGCAGAAGAAAACTCTGAGGCAGTTTTTGTTGTCTCTAAGGGTGTAGTCAGAGCAGCGTCCTACGATCACGCAGTTTCCTTTTGCAGCAAGTTCTCTGACGACCTTTGATTCAGCTTCGTAGATCTTGTCCTTCGGTGCTTCCTCGTCCGGCTGTGCATACATATACATCTGGTTCACCAGGTCATACAGGAAACTGCTGGTCATCATCTCTTCTTTTTTCTGGATAAATTCCGGTGTATATCCTGTCGTTCCGGCAGTCATCTCGATGATCTCCTGATCATAAAAAGCGTAGCCAAGTTTTTCTGCAAGTGCTTTGCCGATATCGTGTCCGCCGCTCCCAAACTGTCTGCCGATCACGATGACATTACGCTGAACTTCATCTGCCGGTTTATCCACAGATACCGCACCGGATTTGCCGGTACTTTCCACATTTTCCCCTGCGAACTCTTCCGGAAACAGAAGCGGTTTGACAAATGCAAGCTTCTTGCCAAGGACTCTGGCAATAAATCCAACCAGAAGTGCCGCAATGATCGTACCTTCACGCACACCATTGAGATGTCCGGTAAATACAAAGGACAGGATTGCCGCGATCACCGCCATGGAAACGTCAAAGCAGATTTTTGTCGTACCAAAGTTGGTTTTCCATGTCAGAACGATCGCGCGGACAAAAGATTCTCCCGGCAGCATAACAACGTCTGCCAGCACTTCCATGTACACACCAAATCCAAGGATCAGACATCCGATCAGAAGATATACAATCTTCATAACATACGCCTGCGGGTTTACCCATGCAAACAGAAGCATGGTAAGATCGATGAAATATCCAAAGATAATAGATACCGGTATCTGCAGAACATGTTCCAGTTTAAAATTTTTACGCAGGATCAGTAACTGCAGTAAGATCAGAAATACGCTGAAGAAAATCGTAAAGTTTCCGAGTGTAAACGGAAAACTTAAGCTTAACACATACGGAATCGATGAGATCGGTGAGGTTCCGAGACTTGCCTTGGTGATCAGGCTGACACCAAGTGAGTTCACGAACAGACCGATCAGAAAGATCACGTATCTTTTTAGTTTGTTCATTTGTTCCTTCCTTCTTTCCCTGTTTCTTCGCATCCTGTCTCAGACAGGTTACTGTAAATTTTATGATAAATCTTCATAAAAACCTCTGCTTCTTCTGGAGAAATATCTTTCCACGCAGCCTCCTCGATCTCCACAAAAGCTTCTTCGACAAGCTTCTGGCTTTTTTTCCCGGATTCTGTCATAAAAATATGAAAAGTCCTTCTGTTTCCATTGAGCATGCGCCGCTCGATCAGGCCTTTCTCTTCCATACGGTTCAAAATTGAAGTCAGCGATCCCGCCTCAATAAAACAGCCCGCCGCGATTTCCTTCTGACTGGCTCCATCATGATCCTTGAGATAATCCAGAACCTTCGGCTGTCCAAGCGTAAGCCCCGAAGCCTTCACCCGCTCCAGAAGCCTCTTCTGGATCAGCATCTGGTTAGCCATTGTCAGATAATGCAATGTTGTGTCCATGTTTCACGTTCCTTCCCTGTTTGCGTTTGTTGCAAAATAAAATAGTTATAATTCTAATGTTTAGAATTATAACTATTTTGAAAAAAATGTCAAATCCATTCTAAAATAAATTCCCGCAGCTTTCGCCACGGGAATTGCTCTAGAATAATAATTTTGCATTGTTCTTATATTTATTATAGACTTTGTAAAATGCTGTCTTCGAGCATTTTTTTCCATTTACTTTGTAGATTGGAACTCGATATGCACTGCTTGTGGTATGGAAATAATTTATAATCTGTTTTAACTTTCCATTCTGTAAGACATATGTCCGGCATGTATTCTCAGATGATGTTCCGGTTACTATCGTAAGATATTTGCCCTTAAGATAAGCACCTCTCGTAGATCCATAGAGCAACGGAGTAACCTTACCCTTGTAATATGTAAAGAATACAGCCCGTGGATAATCATGCAGCATGAGTTCTTTTATTCCATCGTTGTTTATATCAATCAGACGGTATCTGCTGAAATTTCTCCGATACACTGTGGTAAGTTTTCCATCCCAGTTATTTCTCACCCTGTAGGAAGCCCCATAGGATCTCAGCACTTTCTGATACCAGTCGCTTCTTACCGTTACCTTGCAGCTTCTCTTTACGCCATTACTGGTCGCTGTGATCGTCACCGTGCCTGCTTTCTTCGCAGTTATCACTCCGTTCTTAACCGTTGCGATCCGTGTATTGCTGGATCTCCATGATGCTGTTTTGGTTCTTCCTCTGTTGTCTAGGGCTTTGAGCGTAGTACTTTCTGTAACATACATGGAAACCTGAGTCCTGTTCAGTTTCATTGTTCCACTCGCGGCAGACACCGGCACTGCAAGTATGAACAATAGTGCAATAGCAGCAAGCACGATAAAATTTTTCTTCTTTTTCATTAGCGTTTCCCCCTTTATTTAATATTCCGACTCCATCTGCCATTTATATGACATACCAGTAATTTTTCCATTGCGAATGTTCAGAGAAATCACCTTTCCCGCTCTTACATACATGCATCCGGTTCTTCCCTGCCAAACTCTTCGCCATTTATATCTTGTAAATCGCTGATATGCATTCGCCGGAGTCATCCCAACTTTTACTCCATATAAAGAAAGGCTTCTGTCTCTGATACACACGTTCCATCTGCCAGCCTTATTCTTGTAATACGTTTCGCCCTGAAGATAAGAACAGTTGGAAGAATATTTTCCCTTGGCTGCGTATGTTACTCTCGTGCTTCTTACTGTACGGTTATAGAAATTTACCGATGAGCGTCTGTTCATACTGGGAACATGGCGCATTCCCAACTCATATGCCGCCGAAGACATCTTTCTGTTCATTACCCTGGAAACCTCTGTTGTTCTTGCCTGTACCGGTAATGCAAAAAACAATGTACAAACCAGAATCAAAAAACACATTAACATATTCTTTTTCTTCATATTCGTTTTCCTCCCTGTTTTTGATATTACACTTAAGTATAATTAATGTCCTAAACAGCGTCAAGTAAACAATCTATTTTAATCCTGAATTATTCACTGCAACGCCGTGAACATGGCTAAAAGCCGCATAGTTGCTGTATTTTAATTGCCTATTGCTTTTCACTTCAAAGCAATAGGCAAATTAAAATAAATTTTGACGGAGGTGATCTA
>NZ_FR886753.1:33651-50430 GCF_000436615.1 Blautia sp. CAG:237 | reverse complement strand
ATCGTATGTGTTTCACTGTTTAGTTATCAAGGTTCTTTACTTGCCGCCTTGCGACAGCTCGTTTATTTTATCTCATTCTCAACTATTTGTCAAGAACTTTTTTAACTTTTTTCAAAACTTTTTATCCAAGAAGTTTCGAAACGGAGAAGGAGGGATTTGAACCCTCGCGCCGCTATTAACGACCTACTCCCTTTCCAGGGGAGCCCCTTCGGCCAGCTTGGGTACTTCTCCAAATTGCCCTACGCAATCGCTTTGGTTTATTTCTTTACCAGAAGCGTTTTATATTATATCGCGTTGTTTTTCTTTTGTCAAGAACTTTTTCGACTTTTTTCAAAATCTTTTTTATTCTTAACAAGCGGAGAGAGTGGGATTCGAACCCACGCGCCCTTGCGGACAAACGGTTTTCAAGACCGCCTCGTTATGACCACTTCGATATCTCTCCGTATTCACTTTTCAGTGTTTTTTGCGCTTCTCTGTCAGCGCAAGACATATTCTATCATCGAACTTCGCACATGTCAACACCTAAATTTACATTTTTTTATATTTTTTCAAAAAAGTTTCTGCAACATCAAGATCTTCTGGTGTTGTGATCTTGATATTCTGGTAGGAGCCTTCTACCAGGCGGATCTTGGTGCCTTTTTCCTGCTCTACTACCATGGCATCATCGGTGACTCCTGACATGTCTTTTGCACGCAGGCTCTCATGGGCGGATCTGATCAGGGGATATGCAAAGATTTGTGGTGTCTGAATAGACCACACCTGGCTGCGGTCCGGTGTAGACTGGATAAATCCATCCTTATCTGCGATCTTGATGGTATCTTTGGATGGCATGCCGACTGCACAGGCGCCTGTCTCCTGCACTCCAAAGATACCTCTCTCCAGGATTTCTTCTGTTATGAACGGTCTTGCCCCGTCGTGTATAAATACATAATCGCAGTCTTCGCAGGCAAGAAGCCCCTGATATACAGAATCATATCGCTCCTTGCCGCCTGCGATCACTTTGGTTACTTTTGTAAAATGATAGCGTTCTACGATTTCTCTTTTACAATAGGAAATCATTTCTTCTCCTGTTACCAGAATAATTTCCTGGATCAGAGGACTTTTCTGAAAACATTCCAGTGAATAGTACAGAACCGGGCGGTGATCGATCTCCAGAAACTGCTTCTGGATCTTACTGTGCATTCTTTTGCCCTGTCCTGCTGCCAGAACGATCGCTGTATTTCTCTCCTGCTTCATAATAAGCCCTCCATCAAATCTTTCTTAATAAAGTAAAAAGGATTTTATCTCTCACCTAATCTGAGGTTCGGAACTGCATTCAGATCCCAGCCATGACGGGTTCCCTTTTTAAATTCGTAATAAGCTGCCACTCCGATCATTGCCGCATTATCTGTACAGAAGATCGGTGACGGACGATAGAATTTGTATCCGTGTTTCTGGCATGCTTCTTCCATCGCTGCCCGAAGTGTTCCGTTGGATGCAACTCCACCTGCGATTGCTACTTTGTCCATATGATAATCCTTTGCTGCCTGCATGGTATGTTCTACAAGCACATCTACGACAGCTTTCTGGAAAGAAGCTGCAAAATCTGCGCGGTTTACATCTTCTCCTTTCATCTGAGCCTGGTTCAGATAGTTCAGGACTGCTGATTTGACACCGCTGAAGCTGAAGTCATATGGGCAGTCTCCGATCTTGGCCTTCGGGAATACGATGGCATTCGGATTTCCTTCTTTGGATAATTTGTCGATCTTTGGTCCACCCGGATATCCCAGTCCGATCGCACGTGCTACTTTGTCAAATGCCTCGCCGGCTGCATCGTCCCTTGTACGTCCAAGGATCTCGAATTCCCCATAATCCTTGACAATAACAAGATGTGTATGACCGCCGGAAACGATCAGGCACAAAAATGGCGGTTCCAGATCAGGATGCTCTATATAGTTTGCAGAAACATGTCCTTCGATATGATGCACTCCTACCAGTGGAAGTTTCCTGGCATAGGCAATGGCTTTTGCCTCTGCTACGCCCACAAGAAGCGCTCCTACAAGCCCTGGTCCGTAAGTTACACCGATCGCGTCCAGATCGTCCAGAGTAACGTCAGCTTCTTTGAGAGCCTCCTCGATGACCTGGTTTACTTTCTCGATATGTTTACGGGAAGCGATCTCCGGGACAACTCCTCCGTATAATTTGTGAAGTTCGATCTGTGATGAGATCACGTTGGATAAAATCGTCCGGCCGTTTTTTACTACGGAAGCGGCGGTCTCATCGCAGGAACTTTCGATTGCCAAAATTAATGTATCTTCCATATTCAGACACCTCTAGTCTTCTTCAAAATTTAATTCTACACTTTTGCCATCCCTGCCCGGGTATGAATTCGGAAAGATCTCTCTTACTTTATCCATATATTCGTCCGGCCGGATCAGTGACGGGCTGAAATGCGTCAGCCACATTTCTCCTACCTCTGCATCCCTGGCAAGTGTCGCTGCCTCGCGGAACATCATATGCTTGTAGCCCTTGGCCTTCTCAAGCTTCTCTTCCTCGGCATACATTCCCTCGCAGATAAAAAGATCTGAGCCTTTTGCGTTGCGCAGGATAGACTCTGTCGGTCTGGTATCTGTGGTATAGGTAACTTTAATCCCCTTACGGTCTGGTCCGAGCACCATGTCCGGCGTATATACAACACCGTCTGCTTCTATGGTCTGTCCCTTCTGCAGAGGATTCCAGTATTTCAGCGGGATCTCCTGTTCCTTCGCGCGTTCCGGTGAAAATTTGCCCTGGCGCAGAATCTCAAGTGTGTATCCATAACAGATCACGTTGTGGTTCACTCTGAATGCAGTGATCCTGTATCCATTGATCTCAATGACTTCTTCTGGTTTGGTGATCTCGATAAACCGGATCTCAAACGGAAGTTCCGGTGCGATCACCCGTAATGCATTTACGACCCGCTCCAGTCCTTTCGGACCGATCAGTGTAAGTGGTTCTGTCCTGTCTGCATTGCCCATGGTAAGGAGCAGTCCCGGAAGTCCGCTGATATGATCTCCGTGGTAATGGGTAAAGCAGATCACATCGACCGGTTTGAAACTCCAGCCTTTTTCCTTGACTGCCACCTGTGTTCCCTCGCCGCAGTCGATCATCAGGCTGCTTCCGTTATATCTTGTCATAAGGGCAGTCAGCCAGCGTCTTGGAAGCGGCATCATCCCTCCGGTTCCAAGTAAACAAACATCTAACATATTTTTCCTCTTTTTCTAATTCTCATTGTTTCTTTGTCATAAGAACCGCATTTTCCAGCGGATCGGTATAATAATTTTTGCGAAGTCCATCCTCGACAAATCCCAGTCTCTGATAAAGTCTGCGGGCAGTTCCGTTGCTTTCTCTGACTTCAAGATGAACCAGGCTGATTCCCTGTGCCTGTGCAAGCATCAGCATGCTGTCTACCAGAAAATAGCCGATTCCTTCTTTCTGGCGGTCACTGCGTACTGCCACGTTGAGGATATCACCCTCGTCCAACACTGTCTGCATGCTGCAGTAACCAAGGATCCTGCCCTTTTCTTCTACTACGAAGAACATGGTGTCCTCTCTTGTCAGGAAAGTGAACATTCCCTCCTTTGTCCATGGCATGGCAAAAAGATCTGTCTCGATCTCCATGACCTGATCCAGATCTTCGATCAGCATCTCCCGGAAAGTCATGACTGCTGCTCCTTTTTCTCTCGTTCCGCACGTTCGCGTTCTGCCTGAGAAACACGCAGGTAGTCCGGAATGTGCTCCATTGCTGTCTGTATCTTACCTTCTTTGTAATAAACAAGTCCAAGTGCTGCGACTGCTGCTGCTCTCTGCTTATTTACGTGTGCCGGTGCAAATGTGTACGGCACAGTCAGTTTCTCTGCGATCAGGTCCTTGAAAACCGGTACGCCGTCGCCCAGGAAGGTCACCGGCTGCTGGTATGCATTCAGCTTCGTGATCATTTCTTCCATCGGCACTGCCATCTGGTCTTCTACTGTCACAAGTCTGTGATCCTCGAAACGATAGATTCCTGTGTAGACCTGTTTTCTTCTTGCATCCATGATCGGGCAGATCAGTCCCTGTGTATCATACAGATTGTATGCAAGTCCCTCTACTGTCGGCACTGCCACAAGCGGTTTCTTAAGTGCAAGTCCAAGTCCCTTGGCAGTTGCGGAACCGATACGGAGTCCTGTAAAAGATCCCGGTCCTGCTGCGACTGCGATCGCGTCGATCGTATTCAGATCAAGCTCTGTCATCTTTGCGATCTCATCCAGCATCGGAAGCAGTGTCTGTGAATGTGTTTTTTTGTAATTTACGGTGTATTCTGCTACGAGAATATCATCCTCTACAACAGCTACGGAAGCTACGATTCCTGAGCTGTCAAGACCTAAAATTTTCATTTTTTTCTCCTCAATTATTATAATTCCAGTCCCTCGATCGTGATACGTCTGTAATCAAATCCTCTGGAAAGATCTTTCTCGATGGTTATGGAAATCCTGTTTTCCGGCAGGATCTCCTTGATCAGCTCTGCCCACTCGATCAGGCAGATACCCTCTCCAAAGAAATAATCATCATATCCGATCTCTTCCATTTCCTCTATATCGCCGATCCTGTATACATCAAAATGATAAAAAGGAAGTCTGCCTTCCTCGTATACCTGTACGATCGTAAATGTAGGGCTGTTCACCGGCTCAGTGATTCCAAGTCCTGATGCAACCCCCTGTGTAAAAACAGTCTTGCCAACGCCCAGATCACCGGTCAGTGTATAGACCTGTCCGGGAGTGGCAGCTCTGCCGATTTTTTGTCCGAGGGCAAAAGTTTCCTCCGGATTTTCTGTCTCTATTATCACGCAAATCACCTTTTTCCTTGCAGAATTGTTCTTTGCATATTATAATAGAGCCCACAAAGAAAAACAATACTTTTTGCAAAAGGAGATTATCATTATGGCAAATAAAAACCCGATCGTAACCATTACTATGAAAAACGGCGATGTAATGAAAGCAGAATTATATCCGGAAGTTGCTCCAAACACAGTCAACAACTTCATAAGCCTTGTAAAGAAAGGATTCTATGACGGACTGATCTTCCACCGTGTCATCAACGGTTTCATGATCCAGGGCGGATGCCCGGAAGGAACCGGAATGGGCGGTCCGGGATACAGCATCAAGGGCGAATTTGCACAGAACGGTGTTGCAAATGATCTGGCTCATACCCCAGGTGTTCTTTCCATGGCAAGAGCTATGCATCCAAACTCAGGCGGAAGCCAGTTCTTCATCATGCACAAAGCTGCTCCGCATCTTGACGGAAGCTATGCTGCATTCGGCAAAGTGATCGAGGGCATGGATGTTGTCAACAAAATCGCTGAGACTGAGACAGACTTCAGAGACCGTCCGCTTGACGACCAGGAGATCAAGTCTATGACTGTTGATACTTTTGGCGTAGATTATCCGGAACCGGAGAAATGCTGATCTGAATAGGCAAAAAAGCTGAACGTTGTTTTGCACATGCGTTCAGCTTTTTTTGTATTTCAATTTCAAAATAATCGTTCTTTCGATCGTCAGTCCTCAAACGTAAGAACTTCTCCATTTACTTTTGCAAAGTACAATTCTTTTTCTTTTTCCATTCCTGCTCTGCCGTTTGTGCCTTCTGTGATGGCTTTCTGCACAGCTTCTGTTTCTGCGTCAGGAACAAGAAGTTTCAGAACAACTTTGTCCGTATATTCGCTGTCGAGGATCGGGATCTGACGTTCTCCTGCGATGTACTGGATCTTGCCAATTCCTGTGTAATCTGTTGTAACCTTGAGAGAAATGCCTTTTTTCTTCTCGATCACAAGGCTTCCTGCAAGTCCTTCCTGCACGGCTTTGGAGTAAGCTCTGACAAGCCCGCCGGTTCCGAGGAGCACTCCTCCGAAATACCGCGTCACAACTACTGCAACATTATAGATATCTTCGCCCAGGATCACATCCAGCATCGGCCGGCCTGCTGTGCCGGATGGCTCTCCATCATCACTGCAGCGGGTAAATTCTCGGTTCTTCCCGATTGAATATGCATAACAGTTATGTCTGGCATCCCAGTATTTCTTACGCATCTCTTCCAGAAATGCCAGAGCTTCCTCCTCATTCTTAACCGGGCGCACCGTTGCTATGAAGCGGGATTTCTTCTCGACGATCTCCCCGGTACCGCCCTCCAGTACTGTTTTGTATTGTTCCATTCTCATCCTCCCTGCCTGTACAACACAGGCTGCGACCATCCTGTGCCAGATGATTGCAGCCTGCTGCTGTTTCATACTTTATTATTCTTCGGCATCTCCACCTGAAGAATCTCCACCATCATCGCCTCCGGTGTTATCTCCATTATCACCACCGTTATCTCCGCCGCCGTCTCCGCCGGTATTGTCTCCGGTATTATCGGTGTTATCTCCCGTGTTGTCTCCGGTATTGTCTCCAGTGTTATCGCCTGTATTATCCCCGGTATTATCTCCGGTATTATCTCCGGTATTATCGTCCGTATTATCTGTCTGTGTACCATCAGAATTATATATTCCCTCTTCTGTGGTGTGTTCCGTCATATCAGAATTATCATAATCAGAATATCCATAGAAATGCTGGTCGCACTCATCCGTTGGAACATCACCGATATCAAAGTACTCCGTTATAATCGGGCAGCCGGCTCGCGGAAGAAGCCCTGTCTCTGCGCAGACACTGAGTTTCTCTACACTTGCAGGCATATCGAAATCTTTGTCCGGAAGTCCCTCATGAATACGGGTCATGACTTTCTTCCAGAGATTCTTGTGGAAGTTTCTCGCATCCTCTGGAAGTTTCTCGTTATTGTCAAATCCAGACCATACTGCACAGGTATAATATGGTGTATATCCTACAAACCACAGGTCATTGTATGCATCTGTAGTACCAGTCTTACCTGCGACTGTCATATTATCAAGCTGGCACGCTGTACCTGTACCCTGTGTCACAACATCCTCCATTGCACTTGTAAGAAGCCATGCTGTACTTTCTTTGATAACAGAACGTCCGGCAGATGTTTTCTCGATCAGGACATTGCCATTATGATCCAGGATCTTGGTGTAATAAAGTGGTTCAATATAATTTCCACTGTTTGCGATTGCCGCGTAAGCTGCACACAGTTCTATGTTTGTGACACCATTTGTCAGACCACCGAGTGCCAGTGGGAGGTTTGCATCTGTCCATACTGTTCCATCAGCATCACGATCTGCTTCTGTGCCATGTGCCAGTGTTGTAAATCCAAAATTGTCCAGATACTGAAGTCCCAGTTCCGGTGTAACTTCCTCCAGGCATTTGACAGCAACAACGTTGATAGAATTCTGGATTGCCTTGCGGATCGTGGTTGTTCCATTATAACTTCTCGATGCATTGTTAACTGGTGAACCATCCGGATAATTATATGGTTCATCTTCAAAAGTAGTTGCCAGTGTCATGCCTTTCTCATTGAGAGCAGGTGCATACGTAGACAGGATCTTGAATGTAGATCCAGGCTGTCTGGTTGTATCCGTTGCACGGTTCAGCGTCAGACTTGCAGTCTTCTCTCCACGACCGCCGATGATCGCCTTGACATATCCTGTATGCTGGTCGATTACACTCATGGACGACTGTGGCTGAGGTGCAAAGCTTACACGCTCTGCTACAACCGTGCTTCCGTCTGCGAGAATACTTTCCTTATAACGGTCAACATAACTCTGACCTTCTTCCTGAGAGTCAAAGAGCAGGTCAAATTCCGGATCTTCATTCTGGAAGTAAAGCTCGAGCATTTCCTTGCTGTAGTTTACTTCTTCACCCTGAGGATTCTTGACAGTCAGTGCATAGTCCAGTGCATACTGTACATAATCCGGATAATTGGACGGATCTGCATATTCTTCATCAAGAATCTTCTGGATTGCAGAATCCTGTGTTGTATAAATGCTCAGACCACCGCTGTAGACAAGGTTCTGTGCCTGTGTTCTGGTATATCCCTTAATATTCATCAGGTCATTGATCACCTGATCGATCAGTTCATCCTCAAAATAACTGTAAACCGTATTCTCTGTCTCAGAATTCTCGATCTGGGCAGCCTGGATGCGTGAATACACGTCATCATTGAGCACTTCGTCATACTGTGCCTGTGTAATATAGCCCTGAGCGATCATGTGATCCAAAACTTCTTTACGTCTCTTGGCATTTTCCTCTGGATGTTCGATCGGGTTGAACTGTGTCGGGTTCTGTGTGATACCCGCCAGAGTTGCACTCTCTGAAAGGTTCAGATCCCAGACATCCTTATTAAAATACTTCCTTGCTGCTGCCTGTACACCATAAGTTCCTGCTCCAAGGTTAATGGTATTCAGATAGTTCTCAAGGATCACATCCTTATTGTTGATCTTCTTCTCAACTTCTACCGCAAGATACTGTTCCTGTATTTTACGTGTAAAACGTTCAAGCCAGGTAGACTCCTTGGTCCAGTTGGTAAATACATTGTTCTTGAGAAGCTGCTGAGTGATCGTACTTGCTCCCTCAGAAAGATTTCCTGAGGTGATATTTTTTACGAAAGCACGCAGGATTCCGCGCACGTCAATTCCATTATGCTCATAAAAACGCTCATCCTCTATCGCAACTACCGCATGCTGCAGATCCACCGGAATCTGGTCGATTGAGACAGGCAGACGGTTGGAACTGGGAGCCGTTAATTTACGAAGCTGATTTCCGTCACCATCATACAAAAAAGTCGCATATCCCAATGGTGAAATATCAATATCATTCACATCGGGAGCATTGTCTATAATTCCCCTGAAAGCTCCAATCCCGACACATCCCACGACCACACATATTGTGATCAGGACCGCAAACAGGACTCTGATAAAAGAAACATGTGCTCTCTTACCCATCATTGCGGTACGGGAAATCAGAGAATTCCGCTTCCTGGAGACTGATTTTTTTCCGTAATTCATGGTTTTCCTCCTTTATAGTCCGTACCATTATATCAAATAAAAAATCGTAAATAAAGCCCCCAATTAAAAACTTCACATTTTCTTTCAAAAACCTTGGTTTTTTGGGATTTTTTTCTAAAAAAAGGAAGAAATCTTCGTAAAAAGACTTCTTCCTCTCAGGTTCAGCTCAAAATATGTAATTTCTGATTATCAGAGTACCATCTTGGCAGCACCGTAGATACCTGCATCATTTCCAAGTGTTGCAAGAACGATCGGTGTCTCCTTGCAGGACGGGAATGCATATCTCTGATAGTATTTCTCGATGCAGTCGATAAGCGGCTGACCTGCCTTGGATACACCGCCGCCGATAACGATTGCTTCCGGATCAGCAACTGTAGCAAATCCTGCGATTGCTCCGCCGAGAAGGTCTCCAACATACTCCATAACACGGACTGCTACTGCATCTCCGGCTTTGAAAGCGTCCAGAACATCCTTTGCTGTGATATTCTGAAGTTCTCTTAAGGTACTGTCGTCATCGGAAGCTGCAAGCATTCTTCCAGCCACACGCACGATTCCTGTTGCGGAAGCATACTGTTCCAGGCAGCCATGATTTCCACAGTTGCATTTTTCGGCTTCGTCACGGACTACGAGTGCATGTCCGATCTCACCGCCTGCTCCGTGGGAACCTGCTACGATCTTGCCGTCAATGATGATTCCGCCGCCGACACCAGTTCCGAGAGTGACCATGATCACATTCTGAGAACCTGCCGCTGCACCTTTCCATGCTTCACCGAGTGCTGCTACGTTTGCATCGTTTCCTGCCTGAGCCTTAAGTCCTGTGAGGTCACTTAAGATCTGAGCTACCGGTGTGAATCCCCAGTAGAGGTTTACTGCACAGGCAGCTTCTCCTTTGGAGTTGATCGGTCCTGGAATTCCGATTCCAACACCTTCGATATCATCTTTGTCAATATTCTTTTCTGCGATCTTGGCTTTGATCGTCTCAGCAACGTCCGGAAGGATGTTCTCGCCTTTATTTTCAGTTCTGGTAGGGATCTCCCATTTCTCTAACAGTGTTCCGTCTGTGTTGAACAGACCGCATTTTACAGAAGTTCCGCCTACGTCGATTCCAAAACAATATGATTTCATTTTTCTCCACCTTTTCTTATTTTTTATTCTTCTCTCTTACGTGCAATGTTTGCCTGCACACGCTTGTAGAGTTCCTCAGCCGCATTGTAACCCATCTTCTTCTGTCTGTGGTTGACTGCGGCAGATTCTACGATAACAGCCAGGTTACGTCCTGGTCTGATCGGAAGGGAATGGCACACGATCTTGTTTCCAAGGTATTCGGTGTATTCTTCATGCAGACCGAGACGGTCATATTCTTTGTCGCGGTCCCACTCTTCCAGTTTGATGACAAGGTCTACAGACTGGGTATCCTTGACACTCTCAACACCGAACAGCGTTTTGACATCGATGATACCGATGCCTCGAAGCTCGATAAAATGCCTCGTGATGTCCGGCGCAGATCCGACCAGAGTGACGTCACTTACTTTACGAAGTTCTACAACATCATCACTTACCAGACGATGCCCACGCTTGATCAGCTCCAGTGCAGCCTCACTCTTGCCGATGCCGCTCTCTCCTGTGATCAGGATCCCCTCACCATAGACATCTACCAGAACTCCGTGGATGGAAATACATGGTGCAAGCTGTACGCCCAGCCAGCGGATGATCTCTGCCATCAGGCTTGAAGTTGTTCTTTCTGTCACAAATGTAGGAACATTATATTTAATTGCCATGTCGATCATATCCTGAGACGGCTTGGTCATGGTACTGAAAATAACACACGGAATCTTACTGGAAATGAATCGCTCGTATGTCATCATGCGTTTCTCATCACTGAGCTGCATCAGATATGTGTATTCTACATAACCGATGATCTGAACACGTTCATTGGCAAAATGCTCCAGATAACCAGTAAGCTGCAGTGCAGGACGGTTAATCTCTGCGGTTATGATCTTCTTGTCTGACAGGTCAATCTCAGGAGTCAGATTTGTAAGATTCAGCTCCTGCACCATCTTTGTCATCAATACACCCTTCATATTATGTGCTCTCCTTTAATGTTTATATATTTCAAGTGCCTTTTTATTTCTCATTTGCCGGATCATCTGGCCGATGAAAAAAATCATACACCTGTTTTGCACTTCCTGCATTCATGGACTCTGTCTGCGCCAGTTCTTCCTCAGAAGCATCCCGGATCGCCTCGATCGAGCGGAAACGGCGCATCAGAGCCTTTCTTCTGCGCTCTCCGATTCCCGGAATATCGTCCAGGATCGAGTGGACCTGTTCTTTACTTCTCAGAGAACGATGATACTCGATTGCGAAGCGGTGTGCCTCGTCCTGGATCCTGGTGATCAGGCGGAATCCCTCACTATTCGTATCAATTGGGATCTCTACATTATTATAATAAAGTCCTCTGGTACGGTGATAGTCATCCTTGACCATTCCGCAGACCGGAACATCAATGCCCAGTTTCTCAAGAACACCAAGCGCGATATTGACCTGTCCACGGCCTCCATCCATCAGAAGCAGATCCGGCATTCTCGCAAAGCTGTCGAACTCTCCATTGCTCTCGTGTGTAAAGCGCCTCGTCAGCACTTCTTCCATACTGGCATAATCGTTCGGACCCTGAACAGACTTGATCCGGAATTTGCGGTAATCGCTCCGCTTCGGCTTGCCCTTCTCATAGACTACCATGGAACCAACGGACTCAAAACCACTGATATTGGAGATATCGAACGCCTCCATACGGCTGATTCCTGTAAGTCCAAGCCATTCCTCTACCTCATGGACAGCTCCGATCGTTCTGCCTTCCTCCCTGCGGATGCGCTCACGGTCCTTCTCAAGGACCATACGGGCATTTTCCCAGGCAAGTTCTACCATTTTTTCCTTGGTACCTTTCTTAGGGATCACGATATGAACCTTCTGTTTCCGACGGGATGTGAGCCATTCCTCGATCACTTCTCTGTCTTCAATATCAGCCTGAAGCATGATCTCCCTCGGTATAAACGGTGTTCCCGCATAATACTGCTTGAGGAAGCTGGACAGAACCTGCGAACGGGTATCGCCTCTTGCAACTCTCAGATAAAAATGATCTCTGCCGATCATCCTGCCGCTTCGCATAAAGAAAACCTGGACAACGGCATCCTGTTCCCTGAGATCCAGACTCTCGTCCATCGCCACAGCAATGATGTCGCGGTCCTCTTCTCCGTAAGCAGTGATCTTCTGACGCTCTCCGATCTTGCGGATACTCTGGATCAGATCACGATATCCGGCAGCATCCTCGAATCGCATTTCTTCGGAAGCCGTCATCATCTTGTCTGTGAGTTCATCGATCGTATCCTGAAAATCGCCATTCAGAAAGCTGAGCACCTTCTGGATGTTTTCCCTGTATTGCTTCTGATCCACATGACCGGTACAGGGTCCGGTACACTGCTTCATATGGTAATACAGACATGGCCGGTCCTTACCGCAGTCGCGCGGAAGGTTCCTGCTGCAGGAGCGAACCTGGTACAGTTTGCGTACCAGCTCGATCACATCCTTGACCGCGCCGCCACTGGTATAAGGACCAAAATATCTGTTTTTGTCCTTCTTCATCTGCCTGGCAAACAGAACTCTGGGATATGCCTCCTGCACCGTGACCTTGATAAACGGATAGCTCTTGTCATCCTTGAGCATCGTATTATATTTCGGACGGTGCTCTTTGATAAGGTTGCTCTCCAGAACGAGTGCTTCCAGTTCAGAATCTGTAACAATATATTCGAATCTCGATATGTGGGTGACCATCTGCTCGATCTTGGCACCCTTGTTGCGGCTGCTCTGAAAATACTGCCGTACACGGTTGCGGAGACTGATCGCCTTGCCCACATAGATGATCGCATCCCGCTCGTCGTGCATAATATACACACCCGGTCTTGCGGGAAGCTTCTTTAATTCTTCTTCAATCTGAAACATATCGCGGCTCCTTTATTAAGCCTCTGTGCTGCTACCTTCTGATGTCTCTGATTCTGTTTTCTGGGACGGAATCTCTGCCGGTGTTTCTGGTGTCTCCTGATTCTCAGGGACTTCCGCTTCTGTCTCTGCCAGAGCTTCCTTGGAAAGATTTACCTTCGCAGGAGTATCCACTTCTGTCTCTGGCTGCTTTTCCTCGTCTTTCTTGTCAAAATCCGGAAGTTCGTCAAGGTTTTCCGGAATCTCAAGTCCTCTCTCGACTGCACGGAAGATCTTCATGAATTCCTTGCCAGTGATCGTCTCTCTGCGGATCAGATACTCAGCGATCTTGTCCAGTGCTTCTCTGTGTTCGTTCAGAAGTCTCTTGGCTTCCTCATAGGAATAATGAAGGAGCTGCATTACTTCGTGGTCGATCTCTGTCGCTGTGTCATCACCACAGTTAAGGACTGCACGACCGGAAAGATACTGGTTCTCCTGTGTTGCAAGTCCCATCAGACCAAATTTCTGTGACATACCATACTGGGTGATCATTGCACGGGCAACCTTGGTCGCCTGCTCGATATCATTGGCTGCACCTGTCGTTACAGTATCAAATACGATCTCCTCAGCCGCACGTCCTCCAAGGTATCCAACCAGCATAGCCTCGAGTTCCTTCTGGGTATTGAGATATTTCTCTTCCTCCGGAACCTGCATAACGTAACCGAGTGCTCCCATGGTACGCGGAACGATCGTGATCTTCTGCACCGGTTCTGCATCCTTCTGGAGAGCATTCACAAGTGCATGTCCTACTTCGTGGTAGGAAACGATACGTCTCTCCTGCACGCTTAAGATACGGTCTTTCTTCTCTTTGCCGACAAGGACAACCTCTACGGATTCCTGAAGATCCTTCTGTGAGACAGCCCTTCGGCCGTTCTTGACAGCAAGGATCGCAGCTTCGTTGATCATGTTGGCAAGGTCAGATCCGACTGCCCCGGAAGTAGCCAGTGCGATTGCATCCAGATCCACAGTTTCATCCAGCATGACATTCTTGGCATGGACCTTGAGGATCTCTACACGGCCCTTGAGATCCGGACGATCTACGATGATACGTCGGTCAAAACGTCCTGGCCTTAAAAGTGCCGGGTCAAGTACTTCCGGACGGTTGGTTGCCGCCAGGATCAGAAGGCCCTTGGAAGTATCAAAACCATCCATCTCTGCAAGGAGCTGGTTCAGTGTCTGCTCACGCTCGTCATTGCCGCCGCCATATCTGGAATCACGGCTCTTACCGATTGCATCGATCTCATCAATAAACACGATACACGGTGCATTCTTCTTGGCTTCCTCAAACAGATCTCTGACTCTGGAAGCTCCGACACCGACAAACATCTCGACAAATTCGGAACCGGAAAGTGAAAAGAACGGTACCTTTGCCTCTCCTGCAACGGCTTTCGCAAGAAGGGTCTTACCTGTTCCCGGAGGTCCTACGAGAATGGCTCCTTTCGGAAGTTTCGCACCGATCTGCGTGTATTTTCCCGGATTGTGCAGGAAATCAACAACCTCCTGAAGAGATTCCTTGGCTTCCTCCTGTCCTGCTACATCCTTAAAAAGAACACCTGTTTCCTTCTGAATGTAGGCTTTGGCACGGCTCTTGCCGACTCCCATGATGCCGCCGCCACTACCTTTGTTCATTCGCCGCATAAGATACATCAGCATAAAGAACAGCACTACCGTCGGAAGCAGCAGACTGATCATGGTAGATACAAACTCTCCCATCACATCAGGTTGTTCATATTTGAAAATAATTCCTTTGCCTTCCAGACGTTGCGTCAGTGCACTGGTATCCTCCATCTGGTTGACCTTATAGCTTTCTTTCTGATAAGATTTCTGAAGTTTTGGAACGACAGTCAGCACTCCGGACTGGAGTGTCACTTCTTTGATCTGATCTTTATCTACCATTTCGATAAATTTATCATATGTGATCTCACTGGATTTATCGCTCATCATATCTGTCACAAAACTCAGACAAACTAAACTGATCAGGAGACAGATCAAAAATCCAAGAATGGTCTGACGATTCTTGTTCGGTCCCTGATTTCCTGGGTTATTTCGGTTCGGACGCTTATCATCCGGACGCTTATCCATATGATCGTTCATTCTTTTCCTCCTCTTGTTATCTTCTATATTATAAAGAGATTTCCATTATAAATCAACTGAAAAACTGTGAATGTTTGTAGTAGTGGGATATTGCCTGTGAACAATAACTGTAGTATACTATCCACGTGATAGCTAGACCCAACTAATTACTATAGCTAACTGTGATGGAAAGGAAATCGACAAATGAAAATTGGATTTGATAATGAAAAGTATCTAACTATGCAGTCCGAACACATCCGCGACCGTATCAGCAAATTTGACAACAAGCTCTATCTGGAATTCGGCGGAAAGCTTTTTGATGATTACCATGCATCCCGTGTTCTTCCAGGATTTGAGCCGGACAGCAAGCTCCGCATGCTCATGCAACTCCGCGACCAGGCTGAGATTGTCATTGTCATCAGCGCCTCTGATATTGATAAGAACAAAATGCGCGGTGACCTCGGAATCACTTACGATGAGGATGTACTTCGTCTGATCGATGCTTTTACAGAGCGCGGTCTCTATGTAGGAAGTGTATGCATCACACGCTACGCCGGACAGGAAAGTGCTATTCTCTTTAAGAACCGCCTTGCAAAACTCGGCATCAAAGTTTACTTCCATTATAGTATTCCAGGATACCCGAGCAATATCCCGCTGATCGTGAGCGATGAAGGATATGGCAAAAATGAATATATCGAAACAACCAGACCTCTCGTAGTCATCACCGCACCAGGACCAGGAAGTGGAAAAATGGCAACCTGTCTTTCCCAGGTATACCATGAATACAAACGCGGCGTTGCTGCCGGCTATGCCAAATTCGAGACTTTCCCGATCTGGAACATTCCGCTCAAGCATCCGGTCAATCTGGCATACGAGGCTGCTACTGCAGACCTTAATGATGTCAACATGATCGACCCGTTCCATCTGGAAGCTTACGGTGAGACAACCGTCAACTACAACCGTGACGTAGAGATCTTCCCTGTTCTCCAGGCAATGTTTGAAAAGATCATGGGAGAATGCCCTTACAAATCCCCTACAGATATGGGTGTCAATATGGCCGGAAACTGCATCGTTGATGACGAAGTATGCTGTGAAGCTTCCCGCCAGGAGATCATCCGCCGTTACTATAAGAGCTGCGATGCCCTTCTCACAGGCGACGGTACTGAGGAAGAAGTACGCAAGATCGAACTTCTTCTGAAACAGGCTCACGCATCCCTCGATGACCGCAAAGTTGTTCCTGCCAGCCTTGCCAAAGAACAGGAGACCGGTGCACCGGCTGCTGCCCTTGAACTTCCTGACGAACGCATTATTTATGGAAAGACTTCCGACCTTCTCGGTGCTTCCTCTGCACTTCTTCTGAATGCACTCAAGGAACTCGCAGGCATCGACCATGAGCATCATGTGATCTCACCGGAGGCGATCCATCCGATCCAGGAACTCAAGACCAAATATCTCGGAAGCAAGAACCCGAGACTTCATACAGATGAAACCCTGATCGCACTTTCTGTCAGTGCCGCTGATAACCCGGAAGCACGTAAGGCTCTGGAACAGCTCCACACACTCAAGGGATGCCAGGCACATACTTCTGTCATGCTGTCATCCGTGGATATCTGGGAATTCCGCAAACTCGGCATTGAGCTGACCTGTGAACCGAAATTCGAAAAAGAAAAGAAATATCACTAAATCTCTTCAAAACAAAACACCCCGGCAGAACGCTGTGAATACGTTCT
>NZ_FR886753.1:0-33637 GCF_000436615.1 Blautia sp. CAG:237 | reverse complement strand
CAGAACGCTGTGAATACGTTCTGCCGGGGTGTTTCTTATTGTATATGGTATTTATAAAAATCAGTCTTCGTAACCGTTCGGGTTCTTCTGCTGGAAGTTCCAGGAATCTGCACACATATCTTTGATATCGTACTCTGCTTCCCAACCAAGTTCCTTCTTAGCCTTGGTTGCATCGGAATAGCATGTTGCAACATCACCGGCACGACGAGGTTTGATAGAGTATGGGATCTTAACGCCTGTTGCAGCTTCAAAGTTCTTAACAATGTCAAGAACACTGTATCCTTTACCTGTACCAAGGTTGTAGATGCTGAGTCCGGAATTGTCTTCCAGTTTCTGGACAGCCTTTACATGTCCTTTGGCAAGGTCAACTACGTGGATGTAATCTCTGACACCAGTTCCGTCCGGTGTGTCATAGTCATTTCCGAATACGCCGAGTTCTTTGAGCTTGCCTACTGCAACCTGTGTGATGTAAGGCATCAGGTTGTTCGGGATACCATTCGGGTTCTCACCGATAAGACCGCTCTTGTGAGCACCGATCGGGTTGAAGTAACGAAGAAGTACTACATTCCATTCCGGATCTGCTTTCTGGATATCTGTAAGGATCTGCTCCAGCATGGATTTGGTCCATCCATAAGGGTTGGTGCACTGTCCTTTCGGGCATTCCTCTGTGATCGGGATGATTGCCGGATCGCCGTATACAGTTGCGGAAGAGGAGAAAATAATATTTTTGACATTATGTTTTCTCATTACATCAACCAGTGTAAGTGTACCTGCAATGTTATTCTCATAATATTCCCATGGTTTAACAACAGATTCTCCAACTGCTTTGAGACCTGCGAAATGGATACAGGAATCGATATCCTCTTTCTCCAAAACTTCGTTCAGTCCTTCTCTGTCAAGAATATCTACTTTATAAAATTTAACCGGTTTTCCTGTGATCTTTTCTACACGTTCCAGACTCTTCTCGCTGGAGTTGCTTAAGTTGTCCAGTACTACTACATCATATCCTGCATTCTGAAGTTCTACTACAGTATGGCTTCCGATAAATCCGGCTCCGCCTGTTACTAAAATTGCCATGATTTACTCCTCCTGACATTTGCTTTTGTTTTACTACGGTGTCATTGTAGCACTGTTTTATTTTTTTCACAATATTTTCCCAAAACCTCCCGCATATTTTACTAAAACTCCCGCATATTTTACCTATTACCTGATGCAGTTATGAAACTTCTGTTTTGGTGATTCTGATTTTGAATCTTTGTGCAACTTGTCAACATTTCCATTTATGCAATATACATTGTTTTTTTTGTATTTTCAGTCTTTTTTTGTCTATTTTTATTGACACTTAGTCTTATAAACGGTATAATCAGCCTAATACATTCGTGATTATCACGAAACCAAACTGACGGTTCTGTCAGTTTCACCAAACAAAAGGGAGGACTTTCATATGAAACGTAAAATCGCATTAGCTATGGTACTGGCAATGACAGCAACAATGGCTCAGCCTGTTCTCGCAGCAGACGACAAGACAACTCTGGATGTCATCATCAGCCAGTATGGTACCCAGACCCAGGCGTGGTGGTCCCAGTTCGAAAAGGATTTCGAAGCTGAAAACTCAGATATTGATCTGAACATCGAAATTGTTTCCTGGAACGATCTTTATACCAAAGTAAATACACTGGTTGCAAACAACAACGCACCTGATATTCTGAATATCGACGTTCTTGCAGATTATGTAGCTGACGATCTGCTGATGCCTGCAACAGAATATGCTTCTGAAGATCTTCAGTCCAAATTCTTCCCGTCATTCTGGGAAGCAAGCACAATTGATGATACTGTATACGCATTACCGATCCTGGCATCCTGCCGTGCACTCTTCTATAACAAGGACATCCTTGAAGAAGCAGGTGCTACCGTTCCTACCACATGGGCAGAAGTTCAGGACGCAGCAAAGAAGATCAAAGATAAATTCGGCGATGACGTTTATCCATGGGGTATTGATATGACAACTGACGAAGGTCAGGCTGCATTCTCTTATTATACATGGAACAACGGCGGCGGATTCGTTGATGAAAATGGTGACTGGGCCCTCAACAGCGACAAGAACGTAGAAGCTCTGAACTTCGCACTCGGTCTTGTAAACGATGGATACACCAACTCCGATCCGGCTAACGAAACACGTTATGACCTTCAGGATATGTTTGGTGCAGGCAAAGTTGCCATGATGATCGGACCGAACAACATTCCTACCTATCTCTCCGATGGTGGATATGACATTAACTACGATGTAACAACAATCCCTGCAAATGAGGGCTGCGAATCCGTAGCAATGGGCGTTTGCGATCGTCTTGAAGTATTCAAGGATGACTCCGCTGAGGATCAGGAAGCTCGTACAGCTGCCATCACCAAGTTCTTTGACTTCTTCTATGATGACACTCGTTACGCTGATTACATGGTATACGAAGGATTCCTTCCAACCACTCAGACAGCAGCAGATCTTCTTGCAAAAGAGGACGACACCTATTCATCCTGGATCGATATCCTGCAGAGCTGCAACTTCTACCCGGCAACCAAGACAGAATGGGCAGATGTAAAGCAGGGCGTTATCGAAGTAGAGCAGAACGCACTCCTTGGCGACGACGTTCAGACACTGCTTGATGATCTTCAGGCTGATATCGCAGGCTGATTCCTGATTTAGAGATACGACTTAACCGGGAGCCGGACATTAGTGACCGGCTCCCGATTCTTTTTGACAATTGATTTGGTGGTGTAAATATGAAAAAAAAGAAACCTCTGGCTGCTGTGGAGCCATATCTGTGGCTGCTTCCCAGCATCCTTCTTATGACAATCTTCATACTCTTTCCTATCTTTGAAGTTTTCCGTACTTCAATGAGCGAAGTGAGTAAAGCTGGTCTGATAAAGGGATTCTGTGGATTTGACAATTTTGCCAAAGTCCTCAGGGGATCTACTTTTAAACTGGTTCTCAAAAATACCCTTGTATGGACCATTGCTGTTGTAGTACTTTCTACTGTATTTGGTTTTATCCTTGCACTTGTACTAAATAACAAATTCCGTTTCCGTAAAGCAGTCCGTGCTATTGTTGTATTCCCATGGGCAACTTCCCTGATCATCCAGGCAGGCGTATGGAAATTCATCATTGACAAGGATTACGGTGCACTGAACACCCTTTTACTGAAACTTGGACTGATCTCCAGTCCGGTCAACTGGACTCCTACCCCGGAAGCATATTTTGCATGGGAAATTTTTGTAGGTATTTTTGTTACTGTACCATTTGTTACTTTCTGTGTACTTTCCGGTCTGCAGAGTATCGACAACTCTTATTATGAAGCGGCTACCGTTGACGGTGCCAACTACTGGCAGAAGCTGTTCAAGATCACACTTCCGCTGGTAAAATCTTCTCTGACGGTAAGTACTGTGTTGAATATCATTTATGTATTCAACTCCTTCCCTATCATATGGACAATTACCAAGGGCGACCCGGCAAGCCGTACCGATACCCTTGTTACCTATCTCTATAAACTTGCTTTCTACAAAGGCAAATCCGGTGAAGCAGCTGCAGTATCCGTGATCGGATTCCTGATCCTGTGTGCATGCGCTTCTGTTTATATGGTACTTTCACTTAGAAAGGAGGAGGAAGACTAATGAAACATTCACGCGACACAAAAAGCACACTCCTTCGGGTTCTTCTTTATGTTTTTGTCATTCTGGTCGTATTGATTACGCTGTATCCATACTTTGTTATGTTTACGACTGCCGCCAAGAGCCGTGCAGAAATCTACGCAACCAAGGGAACACTTCTCCCGGTCCACTGGCTCTGGCAGAACTTCAAGGATATCTGGACACTGGCTCCACTTTCCAGATATTTCATCAACTCCCTGGTCGTTGCAGGTGGCTCCACTCTGATCGCGATCGTATGTGGTATTCCTGCAGCTTATGCACTTGCACGAATGAAGTTTAAGGGCAAAAAGATCTTCCTGGGTATCGTTATCATCTCCCAGATGTTTGCTCCTGTAGTCCTTCTGGTAGGTATCTACAAGATCATGTCAACCTTCGGTATGACAGACAGTCTCGTTGGTCTTGTATTTATCAATGCAGCATTCAACCAGGCATTCGCGATCTGGCTGCTGCGCGGTACTTTTATTTCTATCTCACCTGAAATGGAACAGGCTGCAACAGTTGACGGCTGTGGCAAGGTTTCTGCCCTGATCCGCATCCTTCTTCCAGTCGCTGCACCTGGTATCGTAACTGCGCTGATCTTCGTATTTATCAACGCATGGAATGAATATACAGTCGCACTGACTCTGATCTCAACAGATGTCTTCAAACCTCTGACGGTCGGTATTACGATCTTCAACGGTTACAACATGGTAGAATGGCAGTATCTGTTTGCATCCTCACTGTTTGCAACAGTACCGGTCATCATCCTGTTTATACTGATCGAGAAACATCTTGTCGGTGGTCTTACCTCCGGTGGTGTAAAGGGCTGATATATACAACAAAAAGCTTCGGAACCTGTTCAAAGTTCCGAAGCTTTTTTATTGTAAAAATCATTTATATTTTCTGATGATCTCATTCATCTGCGGCAGTTTTTCCTGCATGTCTTTTACAAGAGTAAGCTGGGTCCTGCATCTGTCAAGGTTATGTCCCTCTCTGTGGATATGGAAGTAATGATCTCCCTCCAGATGGTCTGTCAGGAAACGGATTCCATTCTCAAATGTCATAAGGATCGCTCCCATCGGAAGCATCTCGATCTCAAGGTCTGTCAGCGCACCGCCACATCCCTCGATAAATCCCTTCGCATAAACATCAAAGAGATGAAGGTCACAGGACACCTTGGAAAGGTCTCTCTCGTCCTCCAGAGCTGTGCTTGCTCCGAAGCGGATAGAATCACCGAAATCATTCGCTGTCAGTCCCGGCATGACTGTATCCAGATCGATCACACAGATTGCTTTGCCTGTCGCGTCATCGATCATGATGTTGTTCAGCTTGGTGTCATTATGTGTTACACGAAGCGGAAGTCTTCCGTCAAGCTGCATATCATACAGTGCATGTGTCAGTTCTTCTCTCTCCAGGATAAAATCAATTTCTTTCTGGACAGAGGCTGCTCTTCCACAGACATCCTCTGCAACAGCTTTCTTGAATTTCTTAAGGCGGTCCGGTGTGTTATGGAAATCCTTGATCGTCTCATGAAGTGTCTCTGCCGGATAATCTGCCAGAAGCTGCTGAAAATGTCCGAATGCTACTGCGCTCTGATAGAAATCATTGTCGTCCTTTACTGCATCGTAGCAGGTCGCTCCCTCAATAAAGAGATAGACTCTCCAGTACTCTCCATCAGAATCCACAAAATACGGAAGACCTGTCTGGCTTTTTACCAGTGTCAGTGTCTCTCGTTCCGGATCGCCGCCATTCTCGATGATCTTTTTGCGGAGCCAGGAAGTAACACCGCTGATATTTTCTATCAGTTCCACTGGTTTCTTAAAAATATTTCTGCTCATTCTCTGCAGGATATATCGTTTCGTTCCCTGTGATGTCTCGTAAGTCAGTCGATAAGTATCATTAATATGACCGCTTCCATATCTGATGCACTCTTTGAGTTCACCATGCAATTTGAAGCCGTCAATCGCTTCACGTACTGTATTGCCGATCTCCACTTATGCTTCCTCCCATAAATTCTGCGGATACAGCCCCTGATCTTTCAGGTTCTGAACTGCAGCCATTACCATTGGTTTATCTTCTTTGTAAGTAACTCCGTACCATTTATCCTCGGACTTGAGAACTTTGACAGTTGCTTTGTGCTCCTGAAGAAGTTCGTCAACAACAAATGGAAGGAAATATTCTCCCTTCATCGGATTATTCTTGATCGCATCATCCAGAAATGGTTTAAAACGTTCTTTAAGTTCCTTCAAAATGCTGTTTGAGAATCCCCACATATTCATGGAAACGATGCTGCCCTCCGGAAGCATGGTCCATGTCTTGCCGTCATCCTCTGTGTATGCTGTACCGCCGTCATGTTTCTCGATATGGGTACGCTCATTGATCTTGATCAGATGACCTTCCTCATCTGTCACACAGACACCTCTGGCAACATGACCATTCTCTGTAAGGGTATTCTCAAGGCGGTATCCTACCATCATGTAACGGTAAACATCTCCTTCTTCCTGCTCAGAAGTCAGGAAATCATATGCCATCTTGAATGCATGTACACCATAGTAATCATCTGCATTGATAACAGCAAAAGGTCCATCGATCTCATCGATACAGCTTAAGACTGCATGGCCGGTTCCCCACGGTTTCACTCTTCCTTCCGGGACTGCATAACCTTCCGGAAGATTGGTCAGTTCCTGGAAAACATACGCTACTTCGATCTGTTTGCTCAGACGATCCCCGATCGCCTCACGGAATGCCTGTTCATTTTCTCTCTTTATAATAAATACGACTTTCTCAAAGCCAGCTCTTACTGCATCATAAATGGAAAAGTCCATGATAATATGACCTTCTTTGTCAATTGGATCGATCTGTTTCAGACCGCCATAGCGGCTTCCCATTCCTGCTGCCATAACTACCAAAACCGGTTTTTTCATCATTGTGTCCTCCTCATACTTCTGTTTAATCGGATCTTTGTGATCCACTTTTTCTTTGCTTTTAATCGTACACCACTAATCCCGATATGACAATATAAATAAGTTTCAACTTTGATAACCATTATCTAATATGAGCGTTTTTTTCTCAATAGTATTTGCACGATAAGGTTATATTTTTATATTATTGTGATTATCATTTGACTATTTCACACAAATTTATTAGTATAAAACCATCGAACAATATTATAAATGCTGAATACCATCTGATGAAGGAGGTCTTCCCGTGGCTTATCAGAGTGTCTCATTGGACCAGGAACTTTTCATAAAAAGCATTTACACGATCCATTACTACGAATATCAGAATGATTTTCATTTTGACGGCGAACGCCACGACTTCTGGGAATTTCAATGCGTGGACACCGGTGCTGCCGAGGTTGTTACAGACAATGGATGCCACACCCTCTCCCGTGGTCAGGTCATCTTTCACCGCCCAAATGAATTTCACACACTGAAAGCTACAGGAAAAACCGCTCCAAGCATCATCGTGATCTCATTTTCCTGTAATTCGCCGTGCATGGAATTTTTTGAAAATAAGATACTCACTTTTTCAGAAACAGAGCGGAGCATCCTCGGACGCATCATCGCAGAGGCGCGGAACTGTTTTGAAACACCTCTGGACGATCCTTATCTGGAGCAGATGATCAAGAAACCTGAGATTTCCTTCGGTTCCCAGCAGCTTCTGACACTTTACCTTGAGGAGCTTCTGATCCACGTGATCCGGCGTTATACGATCGCACATTATTCCGCTTCTGCCGGGATCTACGATCCCTGCCAGACAACTTCTGATACCTGCCGCAAGATCATCCACTACCTGGAACAGCATGTCCGGGAAACCCTGACGATCCAGGATATCTCAAGGAACAATATGATCGGGCGCTCACAGCTGCAGAAACTTTTTCGCGAAGAATATCAGTGTGGTGTGATCGAATTTTTCTCACGGATGAAAATCGACTTTGCCAAGCAGCTTATCCGGGAAAATGAGATGAACTTTACGCAGATCTCAGATTTCCTGAGTTATTCTTCGATCCATTATTTTTCCAGGCAGTTCAAGAAGCTGTCCGGAATGACACCGACGGAATACGCCACTTCTATCAAGGCACTGTCTGAACGCCCACAGCGTCAGAATTAATATTTATGAAGGTAAAAACTATATAAAAATACAATTGTCCTTAATTGGACGGGGGAGGACTTACCATGCAGATCTGCAAAGTAAAAAATTATCAGGAACTCAGCCGCAAGGCTGCCAATCTCATCGCAGCCCAGATCACTCTGAAACCAGACAGTGTTCTTGGTCTGGCCACCGGCTCTTCACCGATCGGCACTTATGACCGCCTTGTAGAAATGTACCAGGACGGCGACCTGGATTTTTCACAGATCACCACTGTAAATCTTGATGAATATAAGGGACTTCCAGGTTCCCATGAACAGAGCTATCGTTATTTCATGAATACGCATCTTTTTCACCGCGTGAACATTTCTTATGACAATACTTATGTTCCGGATGGTACGGAAACTGACAGCGAAAAGTGCTGCCAGGCCTACAACGAACTGATCCACCGCGTCGGACCGGCTGACATCCAGCTTCTTGGTCTCGGCCACGACGGTCACATTGGCTTCAACGAACCATCCGACCATTTTGAAGATGAGACACACTGTGTTGACCTCACTGAAACAACGATCCAGGCAAATAAGCGTTTCTTTGCCAGCGAAGAAGATGTTCCTCGTCAGGCATACACTATGGGGATCGGAACCATCATGCGCTGCCGTAAGCTGATCGTTCTTGTCAGCGGCAAGGATAAGGCCGCGATCCTGAAACAGGTGATCCAGGGACCTGTCACACCAGAAGTTCCCGGATCTATTCTTCAGTTCCATCCGGACTGCACGATCATCGCCGATGAAGCAGCTCTCTCCGAGATGGATCTTTGATTTCGCCTTCAAATTTATTTCTTTTACAACGCACAAAAATGGAGCCAGTCTGTCAAAAGACCAGCTCCATTTTTGTGCCCTGCCCTGGTTCGCTGTCCAGAACGATCTCTGCGTTATGAAGGATCGCGCCGTGCTTTACAATCGAAAGTCCAAGCCCCGTTCCACCGGTTTCCCGGGAATGACTCTTATCCACTCTGTAGAATCGTTCAAAGATCCTCTTCCGTTCCTCTTTCGGAATGCCGATTCCGTTGTCCTCCACGCGATAGTACGGATGGCTTCCTCTCTGCCCTACAAAGATCTTTACGATTCCATCTTTATTCGTATAGCGCACTGCATTGTCCGCAATATTGTACAGCATCTCATAGAGGACCTGACGCACACCCTCGACGGAAACTGACGCTCCCTCAAGCTGTAACTGAATATTCTTCTTTGATGCTGCACTGTCCAGATGAAGGACGATATCCTCTGACAGCTCATACAGATCCACCGGCTCAAATGGCATATCGCTATCCTTCTCATCCAGCCTCGACAACTGGATGATATCTGTCACCAATGTACTTAAACGGCTTGCCTCGTGGTAGATCCTTCCGGAAAACTCCTGTATCTTGTCTCCCGGAACCATCCCGTTCATCATCAGCTCCGCATAACCGGAGATCGACATCAGCGGTGTCTTAAGCTCGTGAGAAACATTCGCAGAAAATTCCCTGCGGACAGCCTCTGCCTCCTTGAGCTCTTCCATCTGTTTCGCGATCTGGTGGTTCTGCTCATCTACACGCTCCAGAAGAGGTCGCAGTTCCTCATAGCGGACTTCTCCAAGCGGATGTTCCAGATCCAGTGTATTGATCGGCTCGATCAGGTCCTGTGTCTGTTTCCGGACAAGGATAAATGCCAGCACCAGAATCAGAAGCAAAAGCGCACCAAAAAGTGCCGAACTGGAGACCATTGTCGAAAAGACACTGTCTGTCGTTCTTCCCACACGGAGGATATCTCCATTGGAAAGTTTCACCGCACAGTAAAAATTCTGCTTTGAAAGTGTCTCTGAATAACGCAGAGTCTCCGCATAGCCTTCTTTTTCTGCCTGAATAAATTCCGGACGGTTGCTGTGATTGGCAAGCTCCGTCGGATCTTCCAGTGAATCAAACAAAACATTTCCTTCACTGTCCAGAAGTGTGATACGGGCAGCGGAAGCTTTGCCAAGATCCTTGTCCAGATAGGATTCGCCCATCTTTTCTACGCTGTCCTGGATGTATTTTGTACTGTCCCGGACGCTCTGCTTCAGATCTTCATTATACTTGCTGTACATGACCAGACTCGCTGCAAGGAATGTCATAAGCACTGACAGGACTACGAGCAGACAGGTATGGTTTAATATCTTTTTTCTCATTTTTATGCTCCGATCCGGTAGCCTACGCCTCGAACCGTCTCGACCAGATTTCCGGCTTCCCCAAGCTTCTGTCTCAGGGTACGGACATGTACATCGACTGTCCTCGTCTCACCGTCAAAATCATATCCCCATACATGGCAAAGGATCTGATTTCTCGTCATGACCAGTCCCTTGTTTTCCATCAGATACTGAAGAAGTTCAAATTCCTTACGTGTCAGTTCGATCTTTTCGCCCTTCCAGCAGACTTTGTGCTTTCCGACAGACAGTGCCAGATCCTGACATTTCAGTTCTTTGTCGTCCTCCTGTCTGGAACAGCGGCGCAGGACCGCCTTTACTCTGGCGACAAATTCCATCATTCCAAAAGGTTTTGTGATATAATCATCAGCTCCTGCTTCCAGCCCGCGGACCTTGTCAAATTCGGCTTCTTTTGCCGTGACCATGATCACCGGGATATTTTTGGTCTCCTGTGAAGCTTTGAGCCGTTCGAGAATGCTGTATCCGTCTTCCCCCGGAAGCATGATGTCCAGAAGGATAAGATCCGGGAGTTCTTCTTTAAGAAGTGCCCGGAGTTCTTTCCCATTCGACACACCCTTTGCTGAAAATCCTGTCGTTTCCAGGGTATAGATCAAAAGCTCTCTGATATTTCTTTCATCTTCTACACAATAGATCATTCTGTTGTAACTGTTATTTCCCTTTCTGTCCGGAATCTGCCGTTACTGTGTGTATCTTTTACGGAAGTACATACTCTCTCTGCAGTTCTTCCAGACGATTGTAATAGCCTTCATCTGGTTCGTTTTTGAGGCTCTCCAGATGACTGTGTGTATCATAAAGATTCTCTCTTACCTGTGTTACGCAGACGCTGATGTTGGAACAATGGTCTGCGATACGTTCCAGACTGGTGAGCAGGTCTGTGAGGATAAATCCCATCTCGATCGTACATTCTCCGGAACGCAGACGGTTGACATGGCGACGTTTCATCTCCCTGCTCAGCTCATCCACCATTTCTTCCAGAGGCTCTACATCACGGGTGAGGTTCATATCCTGCTTGTCGAATACGTCATATGCAGTATCTACGATCCTGCCGACTACACTGGCCAGAACCTGAAGTTCCGTTCTGGCCTCCGGCGAGAAACTGAGATTCTTTTCGTGAAGCTCTCTTGCGGATTCCATAATATTTACCGCATGATCTGAGATACGCTCGAAATCACCGATGCAGTGAAGCATGATGGAAACGCTGTGGCTGTCCTTTTCGGAGAGGTCTTTGTTATTCAGTTTCACCAGATAAGTTCCCAGTTCATCCTCATAGCGGTCTACTTTTGACTCGATCTTCTGAACTCGTTCTGCCTGTTCTTCCTGATAGTCGCGAAGCAGTCCAAGAGAGATATCCAGAGCCTTGCGAGAATCGCGTTCCATATGTTTTGCTGCATTTCTTCCCTGTTCTACGGCAAAAGCCGGTTTTTCCAGAAATCTGGATTCGAGGATCATGAACTCCTGATCTTCCTTGCTGACTTCATCGGACTTGTCATCACGGATCGTGAGACAGGCAAGTTTCACAAGAAGATTGGAGAATGGCAGCCATACAAGTGTCGCTGTGATATTGAAGACACTGTGCGTGATCGCGATCGTTGCCGGTGTCGCCATCTGTGTCATAAATGGAAAATGCACAGCAGTATTGATAAGATAAAACAGTGACATGAACACAATCGTTCCGATCAGGTTAAAGTACAGATGGATCATTGCTGCTCTCTTGGCATTCTTGTTTGCACCGATCGCAGACAGAAGTGCTGTCACACAGGTACCGATGTTCTGTCCCATGATGATCGGGAATGCGGAACTGAACGGAACTGCTCCTGTCATACAGAGTGCCTGAAGAATACCGACAGATGCAGAAGATGACTGAATGATCGCAGTCAGGATCGTACCTGCAAGGATTCCTGCTACCGGATTGGAAAATTTAAGGAGAAGTCCTGTAAATTCCGGTACATCCGCCAGAGGCTTTACTGCACCGCTCATGGATTCCATACCAAACATCAGCACTGCGAATCCCAGAAGGATGGTTCCGATATCTTTCTTACGGGAGCTCTTGGTAAAAGTCAGAAGAATGATTCCGACCAGTGCCAGGACCGGCGAAAAAGAACTCGGTTTCAGAAGGCTGATAAAAAAGTTGCTGCTCTCAATTCCAGTAAGGCTCAGAAGCCAGGAAGTGATGGTAGTTCCGATATTCGCACCCATGATGATGCCGACTGCCTGTGTCAGTTTCATGATTCCTGAGTTTACAAATCCGACTACCATAACGGTCGTTGCGGATGAGGACTGGATGACTGCTGTCACGCACATTCCGAGAAGTACTGCTTTCCATTTGCTTGAAGTTAAGTTTTCCAGGATCTGCTCCAGTTTACCTCCTGATACTTTTGCCAGACCATCGCCCATAACCTGCATTCCATACAAAAACATGGCAAGACCGCCCAACAATGTTAATATGCTGAAAAAATCCATAATGTTCTCCTTTGCTCAGATTTAATATGGTTTCATCATATTGACATCGTGTAAAGTTCTCACCAGTTTTATGTTAAATCTTTGTAAAATCGAATTTCACAGAAAAAAAACGCTTTTTGGCGGATTTTTTCTGTCAGAAGCTGCGGATGTCTTCTCCTTCGTCCCCTGTCTTATCGATAGAGCGGATACGCAGATAGTAGCTTACGTTTTCGTTCACCTGTACTTTGACTCTGTCGCCGACACGGTGTCCTTTGAGGGCTTTGCCGATCGGGGATTCGATGCTGACACGGTTTTCCATCGAATTTCCGCGAATGGAAGTGACAAGTTTGTATTTCTCCACTTCGCCATCTTCCTCGAATTCGACTTCTACGATATCGTCCATGCCCACTTCGTCGGATCTTGACGTATCCTCTACGACTTCTGCCGTCTTGAGCATTCTCTCCAGGTAACGGATCCTGCTCTCGTTCTGGTTCTTGTGTTTCTTTGCAGCGTAGTATTCGAAGTTCTCACTCAGGTCGCCCTGTGCACGCGCCTCCTTGACCGCCTCGATGGCTTCCTTTCGGATGACAAGCTTACGGTGCTCGATCTCTTCTTCTATCTTTTCTACGTCTCTCTTGGTCAGTTTTTCTCTCATTGTTCTCACTCCTGATTCTGTGCCGCATCTTTAAAGCTGATGCGGCTTTTTACTTTATCCCTAGTATACACGAATTTATGTTTTCGTACAATCTCACGTCAAAAAAAGAGAAGCCCGAAAGCTCCTCTTAATGTCTCTTATTCTTCATCTGCATGATAGATACACACATATCCTGAGTCTTCGATCTGGACGATCTGTTCCACTTCTTCGTTTCGCTCCGGGAATTCCCCTTCCGCCTCGAAGCGCACACAGGTTCCGCAGGAAGAACTCAAGTCTCTGGGAACCGGCATGACAACCGCCTCCAGATCCATCTTCTCACAGTTCTTCCGGTACTGGATCGCACCATAATGAGAATAAAACGTCGCTATATATTTCATCATTTCTTTATCCTGAGCAGGAAATCATCGCCCTGTTCTTCCACCTCGACCTGATAGCCCTGATGGATCGCAAAACGGGAGACATTTTCTTTTGCCACCACATTGTCTACCAGAACTTCATACTGAGCTTCTCTGGACGCCATGGCATTTTTTGTCTGGATGACTGGTTCCGGGCAGGACAGTCCTCTTGCATCTACTCTTTTCATATTTTATCTCCTTTCAGGCTTCTTTTCGCCTGGAATTGGCCACGCCGATCACTGCTACAACAATGATACCGATCACAACTGCGATCTTGCCGTTTACTGTCGGGCCATCTGCTGAAGATGCCAGACCGAAGTTGTGGGCAAAAGCAGCTCCTGCCATCAGGCCGAGAACGGTCACAACAGAGTCTGTATTTCCCTCACCGGAGAGAATGAGCTGGCGCATCGGGCAGCCACCGAGAAGGATACAGCCAAAACCTGCAAGATACATGCCAAGTGCATTCCACAAACCATCTGTATGTGCGATCGGCTGACCGGCAAATCCCGGATGGAAATATCCAAGAATCACATTTACGATCAATGCACTGACAAGGATCGCAACGAAACCAAACAGAAGCTTGAACTCGCCAAACAGAACTGCATCACGGATTCCGCCGACCATACAGAGACGGGTTCTCTGTGCCAGGATACCAACGATCACCCCTGCTGCCAGTGAGATCAGAATTGCCGCATGTTTTGCTCCCGGACCACCTTCCGGCTCTGTGAAATGGATAAATGCCGGTGCTGCCACAAGAAGGATCAGCATCACGATCTGAACTGCAGGGAAAATACTTCCCTCAAGTTTCGGCATCTTGTAGGAACGCTTCAGAGTGTATCCTTTCTTGAGGAAGAATGTTCCTGTCAGGATACCTGCCGCGAAACCAACCAGACCGAAGATGGCATTTCCGTCACCGCCTGCCAGACGCAGGATCATACGGAACGGACAGCCAAGGAACATCAGGCATCCGATCATAACAAAAGCACCCAGAACAAATCTTGTCACCGGTGCAGAGCCTCCTCTTGGACGGAACTCTTTGGTGATCAGTGACACGATACATGCACCCAGCACAAGTCCGATGATCTCCGGACGGATGTACTGTACGGCTGCTGCGGAATGAAGTCCGAGCGCACCTGTGGTATCACGGAGGAAGCAGGCAATACAGAATCCCATATTTGCCGGATTTCCAAAGAATACCAGCATGGCTGCGATCACACCGATGAGCACGCCAGCTACAACAATTGTTGTTTTTTCTTTTTTCATTAGTGAATAACCTCCCTTTCCCTCAATGCTGAAAGATTTTTGTATCAGCATATTTTCTTTGTATTATCATACCATTGTTGAGCATTTTTCACCAATTAAATATAGTCGTATTTTATAGCTACTTATAGATAATATTTATAAATTATGATATAATCAGAATTATGATCTAATAAAAGTACGTGAGGTAATTTTATGAAAAAAATATATCTGGATCAGGCAAGCACTTCTTTTCCGAAGGCTCCTTCTGTGGCTGATGCTGTTTATCAGTATCTCTCCGGCTGTGCGGTCAATGTCGGACGCGGCGGGTATCAGGCTGCCTATTCCGTAGAAGAACAGATCTTTGAGACAAGAGAACAGCTTCGCCGGCTTTTCCATTTCACATCCGGTAGGGGCAAAAATGTGATTTTCACCCAGAACATCACTATGAGCCTTAATATTCTCCTCAAGGGGATCCTGAAACCAGGCGACCATGTGCTGGTCACTTCGATGGAGCACAATGCAGTAATGCGCCCGCTTGTGCAGCTTCAGAGACAGGGAGTGACTTTTGACAGGATTCCGTGCGATCATGAAGGAAATCTGATTCTCTCAGAAGCAGATGCGCTCGTGAAACCAAATACCAGACTTCTCGTCTGTCTCCACGCTTCCAATGTATGCGGAACCATCATGCCGCTTAAGGAGATCAGCACCTTCTGCCAGAAACATGGGCTGCTTTTTGTCCTGGACAGTGCACAGACTGCCGGTACACTTCCGATCGATATGGAAGAATTAAAGCTTGATGCGCTCGCTTTCACCGGGCACAAAGGACTCCGTGGACCACAGGGGATCGGCGGTTTCCTGATCCGCAGCGAGCTTGCTTCTCAGATCGAACCCCTCTTAAGTGGCGGCACCGGAAGTATTTCCCATACTGAAAAAGTCCCTGATTTCCTCCCGGACCGCTTCGAGCCGGGAACGCCGAACATCCCCGGGATCCTCGGTCTTCACGCCGCGCTTGATGATCTGGAGAACAGTTCAATGGATCTGGCTTTCCAGCATGAACTCACGCTGACGAAACAATTCATTGACGGAATCCTCACCCTCGACCCGGCTGAGGCCAGCCTTCGCGTGATCGGACACAAAGACACCCAGAACCGCTGTGCCGTCGTCTCGATCCAGACACTTGAAGTGGATATGGCTCGTGCCGCCTTTGAACTGGACGATACTTACGGGATCATGTCCCGCGTCGGTCTCCACTGTGCCCCAAGTGCGCACAAAACCCTCGGCACATATCCTGCCGGTACGCTCCGCTTCTCCTTTGGTCCGGAAAATACCCCGGAAGAAGTGGCCACTGCCCTTCATGCACTTGCAGAGATCACAGGGATTTCACAATAAGCGTATCATTATCGTATTATTTAGAAGATTCACTTTTCAGGAGATTTTTGATTTATGGAATTCAAACAGTTAGAAGCCTTTGTCGCCGTCGTCGATTACGGCAGTTTCTCCGAAGCTGCCAGACGACTTTATCTGACACAGCCAACCATCAGCGCACACATCCGCTCCCTCGAAGAAGAGCTTCACTCCAAACTCATCATCCGCACGACAAAAAAGACCACCGTCACCACCAGAGGCTACCAGCTCTACGACAGTGCAGTCCGGATGCTTGAGATCCGCAACAACCTTCTCGACAACTTCACAGGGGCGCAGAAGCACATGATCGACCTTGCAGCCTCCACGATTCCTTCCTCTTATCTGTTGCCGGAACTGCTCGCAGGTTTCGGAGGCTTCCACCCGGATATTTATTTTCATTCCATCCAGACGGACAGTGAGGGAGCGATCCACCGCGTTCTGGACGGAACTGTCGATCTTGCACTTGTCGGGCAGAATACCGGAGATGAGAGCTGTGTCTTTATTCCTTTCTGTCAGGATACCCTCGTGATCGCCACGCCTGTCACAGAACACTACCTGAAATTCAAGGAAGATCCTGTCGATTTCAAACAGTTTCTGGAAGATCCGATCATCATCCGTGAAAAAGGCTCCGGCACCAAGAAAGAGATGGATCTTTTTCTGGAAAAGATCGGCATCACGCCTTCTGACCTCAATGTGATCGCCCGAATGAACGATCTGGAAAGCATCAAGAAATCTATCGTCAACGGACTTGGCATCTCAATCCTCTCTGCCCGTTCTGCCGTAGATCTGGAAAAAACAAAACAGATCCTTCTGTTTCCATTAGAAGAATCTGTTCATAAAAGAAGTTTTTATATTGTTTACAGCAAAAACCGGATCCTGAAACCGCATGTGCGCCAGTTTATGCACTATGTACGGGATTTTTATCAGGAAATCTGATTCTCGTTTTTACCAGCATTTTTTGCAGGCTTCATAACCTTCACTGAGTGCCTGTGATTCACTTTCCTGTCTTGCATTGTCCGGGTTCATATTTCCGCAGTTTGGAATGCTGTGATATTTGCTTCCTGTTGCAGAGATCCAGACCATGGCTCCCTGGGTGTCAGTCGTGTCTGCAGTCTCGGTGCTGTTGTCCGAAATCTGTGAGCTGTCTGACCAGCCAGAATAACGCACACCTGAACCTGTACTTGCATCAGAAGAACCTGAACTGCTGCCAGTACTCTCATCTCCAGAACTGTAATCGTTGCACGGTTCCTGGTTCCAGCTGATCGTACTTCCATCAGAAACTGCAATCACGGTTCCCTGGTCATCGGTACGAAATACCGGGATATCCATGTCGGAAAGTTTTCCCATTGTCTCCGCAGTCGGATGACCGTAGGAATTACCTTTGCCGCAGCTTACCACTGCCCAGGATGGAGTCGATGCTTCCAGAAGATCCCATGAAGTAGAAGATGCAGAACCATGATGACCGAGACAGAGCACATCACAGTCCAGGTTCATTCCTGTACTGATCATATCCTGCTCACTTGTCTCCTCCGCATCTCCCATGAACATAAAGCTGTTGTCGCCATTGACAAGACGGATCACAACAGAGTTGTCATTGCTGTTCTTGGAGATTCCGGAAGGTGCCATGACCGTGAAACTGCCGGTCCCAAATTCATAAGTATCACCGACAGCCGGATATTCGACAGTGATCGCATTCGCTGTCGCCGTATTCATAAACGTATTAAAAAGGTCCGATGTGTGCACATAGTCGGAACCCAGAACATGATCCACCTCAAAATTATCAAGGCATTTGACAAGTCCTCCCAGATGATCCTCATCATAGTGAGAGGAGATCATGTAATCGATCGTCTCTACTTCCTGATTCTTAAGATACTGGACCACCTCATCTGCATGAGAACGGTTTCCACCATCATAGAGAAGATTTTCTCCGCCCGACTGCACGAGGATCGCCAGTCCCTGCCCTACATCAATAAAGTGCACCGCCATGTCGCCGCCTGCTGCTTCCACCGGAACGATACTGCCCGGAAGCAGAAGCGAAAACGCCAGAAGCAGCGAAAGTAAAAAGGTGTAGATTTTCCTTTGTTTCTTCATTTAATAACGCTCCTCTTAAAGTTCTTCAATTCTCCTTCGGATCTGCTGGCTCACATCCTCGAACAGCAGATCTCTGTTGTAACGCACATATCTCTCACATTCATAAGTTTCCAGGAAACGTACACAGTAGAAATCTGTATTGATCCCTGATACAAACATAACCATTTCCTGACTGTTATAGAAAGCCGCCTCCATGAAATCAAACGCATATTCCAGTGTATTTCCTGCCTGATCCCATTCGTCTTCCCAGGAAGCTCTTTCTTCCCCAAATGCCTCCCGGACAAGATCAAACGCTTCTTCTCCCTGAACCTCGCTGTGCTGTTTCAGAAGTTTCGCGTAATCTTCCAGAAGTGTGACTGCCTGGCGGATGCAGAGGTCTTCTCTTCGTTCCAGAAGTCCTTCTTTCTGCTTCTTCTCTCGGGTGTTTTTGAGATCAAAGATGTAATCTTCCAGTCTCTGCGCGAGATTTCCAGATGCCAGATTTTTTTTCAGGGCTTTCAGCACCTCGAACACTTTTTCCAGTACTTCTTCCTGAAGCATGACTTTTCGTACCGCCTGTCGTGTACCGGAGAACAGAAGGTTTACAACACTCACTCTTTCATCGAAGGATGCATGGGAAACTTTCTTTACCATCGCCTCGGAGTTTTTGCCCTGAAGAATTTCTGTGATCTGGTAATCCTGCTGGTATTTTTGATACAGTTCGTAATATTCTGCAAATTCTCTCGAAATGCGCTCATGCTGGATGTACTGCCCCACAAGATCTGCCGTGATACTTTTTCCAAGACGCTCATAGACTTCCATCATCCTGGAAAGATCTTCCCATCCTCGCGGAGTCGCAAACTGTTTGCCGTCAATCGTTGTCTCCATCTGGTAGAAACAGTTGTTTCGAAGTTCCAGATAAGAAAGGATCGCCGGGTGCATGTTTTCTTTGTATGCGTATTCCCGCCAGGTCTGATAGTCCGGCTCTACGAGGATCTTTTTGACACGGTCCAGGGTGACAACGTCGAACTCGCGGACAGATTTGTTGTATTCCGGCGGGTTTCCTGCTGCCACGATCACCCATCCCTTCGGGATCTCATGGTTTCCGAAACTCTTGCACTGGAGAAACTGCAGCATCGCCGGAGCCAGTGTCTCAGAAACACAGTTGATCTCATCAATAAAAAGGATTCCCTCGCTGAGACCCGTCTCACTCATACGGTTATAAATACTTGCAACGATCTCGCTCATCGTATATTCTGTCGCCGAGTATTCCCTGCCGCCGTATTCCTTCTTCGAAATAAACGGAAGTCCGATCGCACTCTGTCTGGTGTGGTGTGTGATCGTGTACGCCACCAGTGCCACGCCGCATTCACGCGCCGCCTGCTCCATGATCTGCGTCTTTCCGATTCCCGGTGCACCAAGGAGAAGCACCGGCCTCTGATGAACGCTCGGGATCACATATTCTCCATACTCGTCTTTCATAAGATACGCTTCGACCGTATCCACAACTTCCTGTTTTGCCTGTTTAATATTCATAATAATCTTCTTTCCTCTCTAGTGCCTGTGTATCCAGAATGAGTTTGATCGCCCACGGCGGCACATCCACATCCCTGTAATCATCCTTCATAAAAACAAACGCGGTATCATAAGGCGGCATCTTTGCCGGAAAAGTCCCATATCCGTCGGTGAAATACAGAAGTCCCCGAAGTCTCTGAAATGCTCCCATTTTGATCAAATGCTCCACATACGTAAATGCCGGACGGAAATCCGTTCCGCCGAACCCTCTGACATTAAAATCCTCAAGATACGCTTCCATCTCTTTCTGGTTATGGATCACCTGATCGTCCTGGATCTTTTCGTCACACTGAATGATGTGCACCTGGATCTTTCGGAAAAAACTCTCCGACTCTGCAAGTACACTGTACGTTTCCTCCAGAAACCTGCGGATCAGGCTTCCATTACAGGACATGGAAGTGTCGATCACGATGACAAAATCCTCGATTTTTTTCATCTCTTTTGTTTCCAGCGGCTCGATCAGCGGCATATTCCCGTAAGTTTCCATCCCAAAATGATAGTAGATCGGGTCAAAAGAATCCATATCCACCTGCATCTCTTCTTTCAGGACAGAAAACTTCCGAAGGAACTCCCGGTAATCATACCGTTTTCTGTTTTCTGCCTGCAGATGCTCCACAAGTCCCGGCGAATCCCCTGCTGCTTCCTTCGAAAAAAGCTCCATTTCCGTCTGCATCTTGCGCCGCATCTCTTCCCATTTCTTCTGGCGGTCTGCCATCCCGCTTCGACTGTTCGGCGTGTACCAGAAATGGTGGTCGTCCTTGCGGAATTCCTGTTCCAGACGGGCGATTTCTTCTTCCTCGCATTTCAGGAGATCATAATACAGGATCTCCGCAGCCAGAACTTTGTGTTCTACTTTCCACTGCTGATATTTTTCTCTTCGGAAACTGTTCGGGCGGATGTAAACTGCCTTCTGATAAAGTTCATCCAGAATATTTTCCACCGCGATATCTGCTGCCAGATCCCAGATTCTCCACTCCCGTTCCTTTCTGCTCCACAGATGGCAGAAAAGACAGTGCAGAAGTTCGTGGAGATACAGCCTGTTGATCACTACTTTGTTCTGCATAAACATCGGAAGCAGCCACTGTGGGGACACATAGAGAAGTTTCCCGTCCGTGCCCAGCACCTGTGTCTCGCCTGACGGCACTATCTTTAATGCACTGAGAGCGCTCTGGAAATAACGCATGGAAACCGCCAGTTCATTTCTGGAATTTGCAAAAATATCCTGGCAGATCTCCAGTACCTCTTCTTCTTTTTTGCGCTGCTCATGAACAAAATTTCCAAATTTGTTTTTTTCTTCTCTGTTCACAGTTCAAATGCCTTTCTCTTCTTCCTTCCATGGCCTGCGAGCGTGTCCATGAGGATACTGACCCATCTGGAATCTCCTGATCTCTGTGCACGCTCGAGCATTTTTTCTGTCTCTGTCCTGTCCGGAGTGATCTTTGTGAGGATCGTCCGCATTGCTGCGTATTCTTTTTCTTCGCCAAGGATACTGACCGCACGCTCTCCGTGTTCTCTGAGATACTGGATGTATTTTTCTTCCGCTGTCTCTGTCAGATCCATCGGGTAGAGGATACGGTCCAGTACCAGTTTCAGAACGATTGACTCCTCCTCCCACGCTTCCGCATAGGGAAAAAGCTTGTCGTATTCCAGTATGTTGAGTTTCTTGTGAAGGAAGCTGTTTCGGTAACGGATCCCGCTTCCGTGCACATGATTTTCGATGATTCGCGCCGGTGTATTTTCTACGCCTTCCTCAAAAAATTCCGGAAACCAGAAACGCCCCTGTTCACCATTTTTGTCCATATCGACTCTCAGAGTCTCCGGCAGTTCTGTCAGGATATCTCTCAGGCAGGAATCACCGTTCTCGTCTGTTTTTACAGTGACCCGCTCGATCTTGTGGCAGCCGGTCATTGCACCGACACCGACATCCCGCAGATCACCGCCGAAACTTAACTTTTTCAAGTGAAAACAATTGTAAAAAGCATATCTTCCTACTTTTCTGAGTTTTGACGGAAGGATCAGTTCCTGCACCGCATTTCCGGACATCTCCGGCATTCCTTCTTCATCCTGCACTTCCAGTCCGTCCTCTGTACAGAATTTCCCACTCATCCTGCACTTTTCCAGGTCGCCCCGGTCTATATGGTCAGAAAAAATATATGCTCCCAGTTCTGTCACAGGAAGTCCTTCCAGAGTTTCCGGCAGTTCCACGATCCCGTCGTGTCCATATACGCGGTCAATGCAGATTCCTGTTTTGTTTCTTCTATATAAATATATCATTTTTTATTCTTCGCCTGCCTTGCCTAAACGAATTTTTTCCATCTGCGCCTGCAGTTCCTCTGACATGTGGTCAAAGAGATAGGTCTTGCTGCTCTGGCGCTGCTGGTGCCACTCTGCACGTGCATTTTTTTCCGTGTCTTCGATCTCTTTTTTGAGTCCCTGTGCGGAAATCCTGTGTGCGCCCTGTCCCATGATGATGACCTGCTCCAGACCATCAGAAGTCGCTACGGTTACCTGATACTGTCTGCCGATCCGGTGGACTGTTTTTTCGATATACTGGTCTGCGGTCTCGGCTTCTTTGGTATATACCACGTAAATGTTATGATAGGTAAGAACTTCTTCCATGTGTCCTTCCACCTTGTAAGCGTCAAATACAAGGATCAATGTACATTTGCGGTATCCCTGATAGTTGCTCAGGATATCCATCAGCTTATCGCAGGCCGCGTGGATATTTTCTTTCGCCAGCTCATTCAGCTCTTCCCAGGAAAAAATGATGTTGTATCCATCGACAAGGAGATATTCTTCCTTGCGTGGTTTTCCCTGTCGATAGCGGACGGCCGGTGCTGACGAATGAACCGTCTTTTTCTGGAAAGCGGCACGGTCGCGTTTGACCGGACCAAATGTCCTCTCAAAAATTGCCTGCAGCTCTTCCTCCTCATCATAACTTCCGCTGTAGGAAAATTTGCCGTTTTTTCCACTTGTGTTTCTGGAAATGTTTGGATTATCCACCGCTGTACCCGGATTTTCCGCATAATCCACATCATCATACCAGGTTTCGCTGTCCAGGCCGTTAAGTTCCACTCCGCTGTTCAGATGCATGTAATCCTCGACCTGATCCCATGGTACGACAAAACCTGCGCCATGTGCACAGAAAACGGAACCTGTCGGATTTTCCAGATCGCTTTCCGGATCGTAGGCAACATTCTGTACGATCTCTTCCTGGTTTTTGCACGGTGCATAGCCCTTGAGTGTGCAGAAAAGTTTTCCTGTTCCGTGTGTGTATGCAACGACCTCTTTCTGGTAATCTCGCATCTGGGAAACGGCTGCTGTTCCTTTTAGGACTGCGGTTGTTCCGTCTGTATCCGGTGATTCGAAGCTCCCCTGCATCTTCTGGACATCTGCCAGTGCTCTTCCGATCATCTCGGCAGGCACTTCAAGGCGGAATTCATAGTATGGTTCCAGAAGGATATTTTTTGCTTTGCGAAGTCCCTGGCGGACAGCACGGTAAGTTGCCTGGCGGAAATCGCCGCCCTCCGTATGCTTCGCATGGGCGCGCCCTGTCAGGAGGGTGATCTGCACATCCGTAAGCGGAGAACCAGTCAGCACGCCGATGTGTTCCTTCTCCTCCAGATGTGTAAGGATCAGACGCTGCCAGTTCCTTGCAAGCACATCTTCACTGCATGCGGTAAAAAACTGGCAGCCGCTTCCCGGCTCTCCCGGCTCGATCAGAAGATGGACTTCCGCATAATGACGAAGCGGCTCAAAATGTCCCACTCCTTCCACCGGTTCTGCAACGGTTTCTTTGTAGACAATGCTTCCTGCACCGAATTCCACTGCTACATGAAAACGGTCCCAGATCAGTTTCTTGAGGATCTCGATCTGCACCTCTCCCATCAGCTGTGCATGGATCTCGCCAAGCTGGCTGTCCCACAGAATATGAAGTTCCGGTTCCTCTTCCTCAAGCTGCCGTAATTTCTGCAGCATCTGGTGTGGGTCGCAGTCGTCCGGAAGCTGGATCTGATAATTCAGAACCGGTTCCAAAACAGGAAGCTCGGATTCGCTTTCTATGCCAAGCCCCTCACCCGGATAGGTTCTGGTCAGGCCTGTCACGGCACATATCGTTCCTGCTTCTGCCTCTGTGATCGTTGTATATTTGGCTCCCGAATACAGACGGAGCTGGTCTGCTTTTTCTTCCCAGTCTTCCTGCTGCTGTCTCACGCCCGGCAAAGCCTGTCCTTTCGCTCTGGATGAAATCATGGTTTTGGCTTTGAGAGAGCCGCCTGTGATCTTCATGTAAGTCAGACGGTTTCCCTGTTCATCTCTTGCGATCTTGAATACCTTTGCACCGAATTCTGCCGGACGTTTGGGTTCTCTGGTATATTTCTGCACACCATTCCAGAAATCCTCCACACCGTCCTCTTTGAGCGCAGACCCAAAATAGCATGGAAAAATCTTTCTCTGTGTGATCAGTTCTGCAATCTCTTCTTTCTCGATACTGCCTGTCTCAAGATATTTCTCGAGAAGTGTTTCGTCACAGACCGCGATGTTTTCCATCTGGTCCGAAGTGAGGGTGTTTTCTTCATCGTTTTCCTGGGTTTTTCCAAAATCCACACAGTTTTCATGCAGATGTGCCTTAAGATCAGCAAGAAGGGCTTCGTGATCCGTTCCGTTCTGATCCATCTTGTTGACGAACAGAAATATAGGAATCTGATATCTTTCCAGAAGCCGCCACAGTGTCATCGTATGGCTCTGCACGCCGTCCATGCCGTTAATCACAAGGATCGCATAGTCCAGCACCTGCAGTGTCCTCTCCATCTCAGCCGAAAAATCGACATGCCCCGGAGTATCCAGAAGTGTTACTTCCACATCCTCGGTCTTAAGGATCGCCTGCTTGGAAAAGATCGTGATCCCACGCTCTTTTTCCAGTTCATAATTATCCAGAAAGGTATCTCCGTGATCCACGCGTCCGATCTGACGGATCACGCCACACAGATACAGGAGTCTTTCGGACAAAGTCGTCTTCCCGGCATCTACATGCGCCAGGATTCCTATTACCAGTTTTTTCATGTTTTCTCTTCTTTCAGATTGTATTTCAGTTTTCTTCTGTGTTGTTTTCCAGATACATCGGAGCCAGTTTACGTACAATACTCTCACTGACAGAGACCAATGTTGCGACATCTTTTTCCTGATTGTTCAGATATGCATGGAAACAGCCCTGGATGCAGAAAGAAAGCATGATGTCTCTCTGCGGGTCCTCCTTATAATCTGGATATTTCTCACAAATGAGACGTTTCAGTTCAGTCTCCAGACAGTCACCGAGGCGGGCTTTTTCTGTTCCGGAAAACAAGAGATTGATCAGGGTGTTGTTTGAGATCAGCGCCATGTAAAGGTTTCTTGTAAATACATCCGGATTCTTGAACGGCTCCTCCTGCTGGCTGGAAATATTTTTCAGCACAGAGACGATCGTTTCTGATTCCATTTTGTCTGACAGTGCATAAATATCTTCATAATGGCTGTAAAAGGTTGATTTGTTGATCGCAGCCAGACTGCACAGTTCCTTTATTGTGATCTTTCCAAGTGGTTTACGGGAGCGTAATTCCAAAAAAGCATTCTTGATCGCGCGCTCTGTTTTTTCGATTCTGATATCCATATGTTTTTCCTTTTCCGACGGTTTTTTTCAAAAGTTGCTTATCCGTCTTTCTTTTTTTATTGTCGGTGGACAACCCTTCCTTGTCTTCTTATAGTATAGTTAAAAAAACAACTATTGTCCATTACTATCGAATCATAATTATTATATGCAAAGGAGAATCTGCATGGATTTTTACGGATTTTACACAGGAAAAATTTTTGACGCTTATCAGTACCTCGGTGCACATACAGAAAAAACAGGAGTTACTTTCCGCACTTTCGCACCATCTGCTTCCCGCATCGCTGTGATCGGAGAATTCAACGACTGGCAGGAATCAGAGATGAACAAAGTTTATGACGGCAACTTCTGGGAATGCTATATCCCGGAGGCAAAGCCGGGACAGATGTACAAATACCGTATCTATGACCGCAACGACAATCCGGTCGATCACTGCGACCCGTATGGATTCGGCATGGAGCTTCGTCCGAACAGTGCTTCCATCGTCCGTGACATGTCCAAATATAAATTCAAAGACTCCAAATGGATGCAGAACCGCAGCGACTGCCGCAAAAAACCGCTCAACATCTATGAGATCCATTTCGGTTCTTTCCGCAAGCCGTCCGACAAGACCGACGACTGGTATACTTATGAGGAAATGATCGATATCCTGATCCCGTATCTTACTGAGAACGGATACAACTGTCTTGAGATCATGCCGCTGAATGAGTATCCATGTGACGAATCCTGGGGATATCAGGCAACAGGATTTTTCAGTCCGACTTCCAGATACGGAACTGCTGACCAGTTAAAGGCTTTCGTGGATGCCTGCCACAAACACGGCATCGGCGTGCTGATGGACTTTGTTCCGGTTCATTTCGCTGTGGATGCTTACGGTCTGGCAAATTATGACGGAACTGCGCTTTATGAGTATCCGAACTCTGCTGTCGGTGTCAGCGAATGGGGAAGCTGCAACTTTATGCATTCCCGCGGCGAAACAAGAAGTTTCCTGCAGTCCTGTGCCAATTACTGGATGAGTGAATTCCACATGGACGGTATCCGTATGGATGCGATCAGCCGTGCGATCTACTGGCAGGGCGACCCGGCTCGTGGGGTAAACCTGAATGCGGTAGAGTTCCTTCAGTACATGAACCAGGGACTCAAGAATCTCCACCCATCTGCGATCCTCGCAGCCGAAGATTCCACTTCCTTCCCGAAAGTTACCGATCCGGTTTCCCAGGGCGGTCTTGGATTTGACTATAAATGGGACATGGGCTGGATGAACGATACCCTGGACTATTTCCGTACTGGTCCGGAATATCGTACAGACAATTATCACAAACTGACTTTCTCCATGATGTATTACTACGATGCACGTTTCCTGCTTCCGCTGTCACACGATGAGGTTGTCCACGGCAAGGCAACGATCATGCAGAAAATGAGCGGCGACTATGACAACAAATTCCCGCAGGCACGCGCACTGTACATGTATATGTATGCACATCCTGGCAAGAAACTGAACTTCATGGGAAATGAGATCGGCCAGCTCCGTGAATGGGATGAAAAGCGTGAACAGGACTGGATGCTCCTCGACTATCCGATCCATAAGGGATTTGCACGTTTCATGAAAGACCTGAACCAGCTTTACCTTGAGCACTCTGCTCTCTGGGAGAAGGATTACGAGGCAGACGGCTTCCAGTGGATCGACTGCCACCAGGAGGCAAACTGCATCTACGTCTTTGAGCGAAACAGCAAGAAAGAAAAGATCATCTCCCTGTTCAACTTCTCCGACCACGAGCAGATGTACGAACTGAAACTCCCGGGAGTCACCAGCCTTAAAGAACTACTGAACAGCAATCTTGAGATCTACGGCGGCACCCAGAAAAACTTAAATACCGCCATCACACTCAAAAACGACAGGATCATCCTGACCCTGCCGCCGTTCTCAGCTGTGTATTATACGCCTGAGGCATAAAATCAGCAGACGTGCCACTGGCACCTCCTCGATATGCAATGCAATTTTAAGGGCTGCAGTTACCACCAGCGTAACTGCAGCCCTTATCTTAATATATGCTATAAAAATTATCCTTTTTTTCCTCTTGCTTCGTCAAGATAACTGTAGATCGTCACTCGGGAGACTCCCATCAGTTCTGCTACTTTGTCCATTGCTCCTTTGACAAGGAAGATTCCTTTCTCATCCATAAGGCGCACCAGCCCAACGCATTTTGAGCGGCTTAACTCTCTGGTATCTGTGGATCCAATCACCGACATAATGAGTTTGTCAATGACTGCCATGACGTCCTGCGGGACGTCATGTTCTCCTGTTCCCGGATTTCTTCCTGCCTCCAGGTCTGTTTTCAGATAGTTCATCAACATAGTATTTACATTCTGAAGCATGGTGATATCCATGTTGATACAAAGCATCCCGATCACATCTCCATCCTGATCTCGGAGCAGTGCTGATGATGACTTGACTGCCTTTTCATCTGTTGTCCTGAAAAAATAATTCGAAAGATGATCGTCTTTAAAGTCTTTGTTCTCAAGCACCTGCTTCACGAAGTAATCTGACTTCTCTCCTGTTTTCTGTCCGGTAACTGTTCCATTTGCAACATATGCCACATAACTTCCAGATTTTGTCAGCTCATGAAGGATAACCTCACAGATATCTCCATTCATCTCCTGAACAGTATCTGCTATCACAAAATATTTCTCTAGTTCTTTCTTCATTCTACACTCCCGATAATTTTTTATCTTTTCGTGTAAAAAATTATAACACATGCTTTTTCTCAAGTAAACAACCGGTGCAATATTTTAGACTTCTATTCCTTTGTTGACACGGAAAGAAATACCGTGCCTACAACAAATACAAAACCGATCAGTTCGATCGCGGTAAATTTCGTTCCCAGCAGCAAGGCTGAGAGAAGGGTTGCGGATGCAGGTTCCAGGCAGCCAAGTAGTGTTGATTTTACGGGGCCGATATATTTTACGCTCTCGAGAAATACGGAAAATCCAACTGCTGTGCCGATAATAACGATGACTGCGATGATGATCCACGCTGGAAGGTCAAGGTTTGTCGGGAAGATCCATGCTTGTCAGACTTCCCTTCGTTGCGATCAGATAGGTACCGGAAAACGCCAAGACAATTGCCGCTATCTGTATTCTGCTCATCATTTTCTTATTCCAGACCGCCATCACGATCGCCATCAAAACAACGTTCAGACTCTGAAGGACCGTAGCTGTAGCAGAATTAGAATGTTTGATCGCTGCCAGAAATGTATACTGACACAGAAGAAGTCCGGCAAGTGCAAACGCGATCAGCCAGAACGTATCTTTCCCTTTTGTCCAGATCTTAAAAATCCGTGTATGTTCCTTTCGGAAAGCAAGTACGAGAAGAAGGATCCCCGAAAGCAGCATTCGGATCGCGGTAAGCCAGTCAGCACTGAGATCATATTGCGTAAACAGATACTGGCTGCATACACCGGATATTCCCCAGCTGACCCCTCCGAGGATTGCGAGCATATATCCTTTGATATTATTCTTCTTATCTTCTTCCATAACGTGTTGCCAGTTCCAGCATTTCTTTCTGAAGTTCTTTTGAGAACTGACCTTCTTTTAGTCTCCACTTCCAGTTCTTGCCGAGGGTGGACGGCTGGTTCATTCGTGCGGAGTTGTCAAGACCAAGGTAATCCTGCATTGGAATGATGCACAGATTGGCAACGCTCTGCATTACGAGGCAGATCAGGTCGTCACACAGTTCTTTGCCGGAGTCTTTGAAGTTGTTCAGATACTCACGGACCTGTCTTCTCTCGCCCGGTGTGATGTCGTCCAGCCAGGAAAGAAGTGTTTCGTTGTCATGGGTTCCTGTATAAACAACACAGTTTCTCGGATAGTTGTGCGGCAGGTAGTCGCTGGCATTTCCGGTATCGCGCTCGTCAAAAGCGAATTCGATAACTTTCATGTTGGGATAGCCGCTCTCTTCTACAAGCTGTTTAACGCTATCAGTCATGTAGCCAAGATCCTCTGCGATGATCGCTCTGTCTCCCAATCTTGCTGAGATTGCACGGAACAGATCGATTCCAGGACCTTTTTCCCCCCAGCCGTTCTCTGCTGTCTTATCTCCGTATGGAATTGCATAATATTCATCAAATCCGCGGAAATGGTCGATCCTTACAACGTCATACAGGCGGAAGCAGTTGGAGATTCGTTTGATCCACCACTCATATCCAGAGTTACGGTGCACTTCCCAGTTGTACAGAGGGTTTCCCCAGAGCTGTCCTGTAACAGAAAATCCATCTGGCGGGCATCCTGCTACCTGTGTCGGGCAATTTTTCTCATCCAGTTTAAAGAGCCACGGATTTGCCCAGGTATCTGCGCTGTCCATTGCAACGTAGATCGGGATGTCACCGATGATCTGGATTCCCTTTTCGTTTGCATAAGATTTGAGTGCCATCCACTGCTGGCGGAATTTGAACTGCATATATTCCTGGAATTCGATTTCGAAATACATTTCTTCTCTGTAGTAATCCAGGGCGTTCTGCCAGCGAAGGCGGATATCCTCAGCCCACTCGCTCCACGGAATACCGCCGAAGCGTTTCTTCACTGCCATAAAAAGTGCATAGTCCTTGAGCCACCATGCTTCTTCTTCCTGAAATCTGCGGAACTCCGGATCCATATAAATATTACTTCTCTCATATGCCTTGCGGAGAAGCTGCATACGTCCTTCGTATAATTTCGCATAATCTACGCTGGTCGTATCTGTTCCAAAGTCTACTTTGTCACACTCTTTCTTTGTCAGGACTCCTTCTTCGATCAGTGCCTCAATACTGATGAAGTATGGGTTTCCTGCAAATGTAGAGAAAGACTGGTACGGTGAATCACCATAGCTGGTCGGTCCCAGCGGCAGGATCTGCCAGTAACTCTGTCCTGCTTCCTTGAGTGCATCTACAAATTCATACGCTTTTTTGTCAAAGCATCCAATACCGTACTTTGAAGGCAGACTGCTCACTGGAAGCAGTACGCCGCATTTTCTTTTCTGTGCCATTTCTTTCCTCCCTGATATTCCTTTTTAACGCGGAAAAACCAGGCGCATTTTAACGCCCGGCAATCCTATTATTAGTAATACCTATTTTGTCACATACAAGGGGTAACCGTCAATGTTCAGAATTGATGGTTTATATTAAATTTTTTAGATATTCTGACTAATTTACTCCACCATCCGGCTTTCGTCGGCTTTGTATTCGAAGAAATCGAAGTCGGCACATTTCCTGTGGAGGATGCGGTCGGCGCAGGTGAGGCCTACCATGGTACCGGTGAACTCACCGTATTTGCAGTATTCATCGGAGAATCTGGTGGTATCGAAGATGCGTCCGATCTTCTCATAATTTTCTCCGTCGTAGCTCCACTCGAACCAGGATTTTCTTCCTTCGATGTAGAGGCGAAGGTAGATCGGTTTGTCCTCTACCGGGATCCTGGTGTTCAAAAATTCTGTCTTGACGCCATTTTCCAGATGGATGATGGACAATGCGCTCTGTCCGAGAGTTTCACTGTAATATTTGCGGAGGTTGATGTAGTTCATGTTATCATAATACAGGATCAGACCCGCACTGTGCTGATGTACTTCCGGCACAAATTCCATCTTTGTAGTGATCCTTGCGTAAACACTGGTCAGTTTTCTTGCAAGAATGCTGACTTTGTTCAGGGAAGTGCGGGATTCCTGTCTTTAAGGGAAAAAGCGGCTGGACTGTTACTGCCGATTATCTGGACAAAGCTGGTAAATTTCAGTCACAAATGTTAAAAAACAATAAAACATTTAAAGTAACAAAGAAGAATTCCATGCTGCTTCTGAATGCTGTAAACAATAAAACAGGACAGAGTGAAACAGCGATAGTTATTTTTAAATAAATCTTATAAAGCCCAATTTGCCATCTGAGCAAATTGGGCTTTCTCTTAAACTAATTCAATTCACTATTTTTTTCTTTTTCATTTTCGCGCCGTATCACATTCCGCTGGACCATACTACTCCGGCTTTTTGCATGTATTTTTTGACACTTCTGCTGTAGGTAGAACCACTTACTCTCTTGCCATTAACCTTATATCCTTTCTGGAATCTGCCGTTAAAGCGTTCTGCCTTTACGATTCTTGTTGCCTTGGTTCCTCTGACTCTGTAAATACAGTACTCAGTTCCACCTGTGTTGGCATTGCAGAGCATTACAGTGTGACAGGTTCTGGAGTATTTGATCGGAAAATTATAGCCCTTGCCATATCCGACAGATGCTGCACGTACATTTTTTCTTGTTTTCGGATTGTAAGTACGGATTTCGTTGATTCCTGCAGAACTGTTATGCATAAGCAGTTCCGGAATTCCATTTCCATCAATGTCTACGATTTTGTAACTGCCACGTTTGCCTTTCACATACTTCTTGTAGCTTGATACCGCTGCATTATAATATCTGGATGATGCAGCCATAGCAGGAACTGTCATCCCCATGCAGAGAATTACTGCCAGCAAAATGCAGCACAACTGTTTCACTTTCTTTTTCATTGTAATCTGTTTCATATTCTCTGTCCCTCCTTGAATTTATACTTACATTTTATCATACCTGATTACGAATTTGTGTTTTCTTTCAGATATTTTTCATATTTTATAAAATATTTTTTGTTTTTCTGCTTATACTAATAACTATTAGCACGAGGAGGTTACTTATGAAAAAAAATATTTCACACAAATCTGCAACATCTAATCAGGAAATTATTGATTCCTGTGATTTTCTCTCAAATGCTGCATCAACCCAGGACTGCACCGGGCTGATCCCCTCAGGACCGATGAATGAGGATGAACTGGAATCGTACGAGGCTGTATATCATTACCAGCCACCCAGACTTTCCCACAAAAGTACAGAAAATATGCATGACAGCAAATGAACATCTTTTTCGTTCTTTGTTACTGTTGAACTTCGGATAATAGGGCAGAGGGAGAATAATTATCTCGCCCCTCCCATTGAACCGTACGTACGGATCTCGTATACGGCTCTACAACTTATATTCCAACTTTTGCTAAGTAATAGGATAAGGGATTGAGCAGACCAGTATAACAGATATTCCTGGATATTCTCTTCATTGATAACTGGTATTTTTGTCTGCATAAAAACTCCTCCTGTTTATACGTCAAGTACCAGTTATTTTATTAGGAAATGCATTTATTTATACTTTACTTAAAATATAAAAAGAGGATGCACCTCCCGGCAAATATATGAAAAAACTCCTGGAAACCTATGAGTTCCAGGAGTTTTTTCATATATTTATTGTTAAAGCTTCTGCTCTTATGACTTTGATCATCTGAACTGGATAGAATAGGAATCCTTAAACCAGCCTTTACGTCCACCAACGGAGATCTGGTACACATATGTATTCCCGCCCAGTTTTACATAATTTAAAGTTACTTTTTGTCCCGCCTTTACTTTAGGACCATTTTTTATATTTAGATTCCTGTCACTTGCACTTGTCTGGAAAGAATTCTGTGCATAAAATGTTCTTCTTCCTATAATTCTGGAATTCCAGGAAATGCAGGAAATCTTATTATTTCTGAGTTTGAATTTTGTCTCTGCTTCAATCATGCCCGATGCATTCCGGAAAGATCCGCCATTTCTGCTTCCCTGTGAGGAATAAACATAAAGTGTGTCTCCCTGTATTTTGGAAAAATTTGAAAACATAAACACTTTATTCAACTGATCTTTGCCCGGTACTGCTTTAAATCTTCCACTCGAATATTTATATACTTTCAATTCATGGCCTCCGTACTGATAGCATACGGCCAGTAAGTATACATTCTTCCTGTCAATTCCACACCAATATAAATTCGCACCCTTCGCAACAAATATTCTTTGCTTATAGCTTCCATTAAGGTAAAGGCGAACGTATCCTCGTTCACTGTCGGCAGTACATTTAAAACGATTCTTCCTGCCATCCCCGGTAAAATCATATTGTGTATAGGTTTTATTACCATATAACATAACCATACGACTGGCAGCCTGTACATCTTTAACATTTCCATTTGCGAATATAAATGTCCCGCAAAACAGCATAAATAAAAATGCACACAATTTCATCAATTTTTTTCTTTTCCTGTTCATATTCTTGTCCTCCTTGATATTATAAATACATCATACCATACCTCATTTACATATTTGTTTCATTTGTGAACTACTCGGCAACAAGTTACCAGAGCATCTGAAA